>DASRXY010000253.1:0-3844 GCA_035654035.1 Sphingobium sp.
GGGCTTGCCCTCCGCGCGCAGCTTGTAGGCGCAGGTCTGCGGCAGCCACTCGATGGTGCGCAGCTTGGCGGGGGTGAGGCGCAGGCAATCGGGCACGAAGGCGCGGCGGTGGCGGTAATTGGAGCAGCGCGCCGTCTCGCGATCGAGCAGGCGGCAGGCGACATTGGTGGCGTAGACGCGGCCCGTCTCGGCATCTTCCACCTTGTGCAGGCAGCATTTGCCGCAGCCGTCGCACAGCGCTTCCCACTGCGCGCGGTCGAGCGTTTCGAGCGGCTGTTCCCAGAAGGTCACCGGACCCACTTTTCAAGGAAGGCGTGCACGCCTTCGCGGCCGGCGGCATCCGGTGCGCCCGAGCCGTCGTTGACCGGCACCAACGCAATGGGCTTGCCCTCCGGATCGAAGAGGAAGGGCGTGCGCGAATGGCTGACCAGATAGTCCTTCGTCGCGGCGGGATCGCCCTCCTTGCTGGAGACGACGGCAAAGGCCTTCTTCACCCGCTCGATCTCCTCGGGCGTGCCGGTGAGGCCGATGAGGCGCGGATGCAGCGCCGTGACATAGCGCTTGAGGACCGCCGGCGTATCGCGCTGCGGGTCGACGGTGATGAAGATGGGCTGGATGCGCCGCGCCTTGGCCGGATCGCTCTTCTCGAACTGGCGCAGCCCCTGCGTGATCTCGATGAGATCGAGCGGGCAGACGTCCGGGCAGAAGGTGTAGCCGAAATAAACCAGCCGATACTGCCCATCGAAATCCGCCCAGCGGACCTGATGGCCATCCTGATCGGTGAGAGTGAAGGGGCCGCCGATCCGCGCGCCCTCCAGATCGTAAGCCGGCGGGGCGGAGGGCGCTCCGCCGCCGCATGCCGACAGCAGCAGCATGCCGAGCAGCAGGCCGGCCAATCTCTTGCCTTTGTTCATGACAGGACCCGCCATGCCCTGCTATGCGCGCGATGGCAACCGCCGTTGCCGGAGCCGAAGGCGGAAAGGAGGAAGCGCGCGTGTCACAGCTGGGGAAATCGAGTCGGTTCGCAGGCATGCGCGTGCGCGGGGCCGTCCTCGCGGCGCTTTTCGCGGCCGGGCTTGCCGCGCCGCAGGTGGCGCAGGCGCAATTCTCGGGCAGCTACAAATTCCTCGAAGCCGTGCGTAAATCGGACAATGACGCGGTGGTAAAGGCGTTGGAAGTGCCTGGCGTTACGCCGGTGAACACCAAGGACCGCAGCACGGGCGAGACGGCGCTGCACATCACCATCGCGCGGCGCGACCTCGTCTGGAGCAGCTACATGCTGACGCACGGCGCACGGCCGGACATGCTGGATCACCAGGGGCGCTCGCCGCTGATGGTCGCGGTGGAAAAGCGCTTCCTGGAAGGGGCGCAACTGCTGCTTTCCAAGAAGGCCAACCCCAATCTGGCGAACGGTAGCGGCGAAACCCCGCTCATCCGCGCGGTGCAGCTCAACGATATCGAAATGGTGCGCGCGCTCCTCGGCGCCGGCGCGGATGCCAATCGTCGCGATACCCTCGCCGGCATGTCCGCCCTCGATTATGCCAAGCGCGACAACCGCATGCAGAGCATGATCGATCTGCTGAGCGCGGAGACGAAAGCGGCCCCCGCCAAAGGCGTGCAGGGGCCCCGGCTTTAATCTCCCGGTCTTAAGCCTCTGGCCGGGCACTGAAAATCACATAGTTTTCTGCCGGCGGTTGCATTTGCCGCATGATGGGCTCATCCCCCTAGCGGGGAGGCGCGCGGGGGCGCGCCGCATCGGGGGACTTCATGGAGACGCTGCTCGCGGCCCTTGAGCTGGCGCGCAACGAGCTGTTGCTGTTCGCGGGCGTGGGCCTGCTGATCGGCGGGCTCGACGATCTCGCCGTCGATTTCCTCTATGGCGCGCGGCGAACATGGCGAAACATGACGATCTATCGGCGCGTGGCGCGCATGACCGCGCGAGACCTGCCGCCACCGGGCGCGGCCGGGCCAATGGCGATCTTCGTGCCGGCCTGGGACGAGGCGGCGGTGATCGGCCCCATGCTGCGGCGCTGCCTGACGCTGTGGGCGCGCGAGGACATGCAGATTTTCCTCGGCGTCTATCCCAATGACCGCCCGACCATCGACGCGGCGCTGGCCGCCGTCACCGGACGAGAGCGCGAGCGGCTGACCATCGTGGTCCATTCCCATGATGGGCCGACCACCAAGGCGGACTGTCTCAACCAGCTCTGGCGAGCGCTGTGCCGCTGGGAGGCGGCGCGCGGCCGGCAAGCGCGGGCCGTGATCCTGCACGATGCGGAAGACGTCGTGCACGCCGATGCGCTGCGCCTCATCGGTCTGCTGGTGCCGCGCTTCGCCCTGGTGCAGTTGCCGGTGCTGCCGCTGGCATCGGCACGCTCGAAATGGGTCTCTGGACATTATTGTGACGAGTTCGCTGAGGCGCACGCGAAAGCGCTGCTGGTGCGCGAGGCGCTGGGCGCCGCCATGCCCTCGGCGGGCGTGGGCTGCGGCTTCGATCGGATCATGCTTGGCCGCATTGCGCAGGCGCGGGGCGACCGGCCGTTCGATCCGCAGAGCCTGACCGAGGATTATGAGCTGGGCCTGCGCATAGGCGAACAAGGCGGACGCGGCATATTGGCGCGGATGCGCGATGCGCAGGGCGGGCTCATCGCCACGCGCGAATATTTCCCTGATACGCTGCCTGCGGCCGTGCGCCAGAAGGCGCGCTGGATGGTGGGCATTGCGCTGGCCGGCTGGGATCGGCTGGGGTGGCATGGCCGCTGGGGCGAGCTGTGGATGCGCCTGCGCGATCGGCGCGCGGCCCTGGCGGCGCTGGTGCTTGCGGCCGCCTATTTCGGGTTGCTGCTCTCGGTGTTGGCGGGCCTGGCCGGCTGGCTGGCGGGCGCGCCACTTGGCTGGCCGCCGGCGCTACGGCTGCTGCTGTGGCTCAATTCGGCACTGCTGCTCTGGCGCCTCGCGCTGCGCATGCTGTTCGTCTGGCACGCTTATGGCCTCGCGGAAGCGTTGCGCGCCGTACCGCGCACGATCATCGGCAACATCATCGCCATGATGGCGGCGCGGCGCGCGGTTGCGGCCTATGTGCGCCACTTGCGCGGCGATGCCCTGCGCTGGGACAAGACCGCGCACCGCTTCCCGGACGATCCCGCGCCTGCCGATCCCGCGACGCGTCCGGCATGAGTCGGGGGCGGCCGCTGCGCTTTCTGGGCTGGGTGCTCGGCGGCTGGGTGACGCTGCGCCTTGGCATGGTGCTGCTGCCGCTGCTTCAGCCGGCCTCGGAGGCGGGGCCGCCGGGTGCCCTCCGGGCACAGCCGCAGCGGGCGGCGATCGCGCACGGCCATGGCGGCCCGCCGATGCCCGCCGTTCCGGTGGTTCCCTTTGCCGGGCACGGGACGTCAGCGGTTCCGATGCCGATCCCGGCCATGGGCAAGCGGGGCGCCGTTATTGCGTGGTAGCGCTCCGGCGACGGGAGCGCTGCGTCGCCATCATCGCCCTTCCTGAGGGACTGGGAACCAGACGGGGCTTTCGCCCCCGCGCGGGAGGTAGCGCCCGCTCCATCGCCGAGCGGCGCGGGCAGCCTTGCCGCGCCGGCTGTCATGGCACAGGCGGCCGGGCGGGGCTCGCCCTGGTCGCTCTCGGCCTGGATGCTCTGGCGGCCGGATGGCGGCGCGTCGCTGGCCCAGGCGCCGCTGCTCGGCGGATCGCAAGGCGGCGTGCGCCTCGATTACCGGCTGTGGCGCGCCGGCACCCGCAGCCTCGCGCTTTATGGCCGCGTCACCCGTGCGCTGGAGCGGCCCTTTGCCGAAGAGGCGGCGCTGGGTCTGGCATTGCGGCCGGTCGAAGGCTT
>DASRXY010000254.1:0-12156 GCA_035654035.1 Sphingobium sp.
CGCGGTGATCCACCGGCAGGCCGCGGTCGACGCTTATAAGGGCTCGGTCAGCGACATGGCCCGCGACATCGAAGCACGGCAGCACGCCATCCAGGAAATGATGCGCGTCAACCTGGGCGCGGACCTGCCCGAAGCAGCGGCGGCGGACGGCAAGACCGCCACCGGCGATGGGGTCGATGGCCGGTCCGGCAAGGTGAGCGCTACGTTGCCCGAGGCCGCGCGGCTAGAGCGGTTGCGCGCGCAACAGGCGGCGCTGGAGAGCGATCTCGCCGAGGCAGCACAGGCGCGGCTCGCCAAGGTCGAGCAGGCGATCCGTAGTTTCGGTCTCAATCCCACTGTGCTGAGCCGCCAGGCACGCGGCGGAATGGGCGGCCCCTTCGAGCCGGTGCCCCGCGTCGTCGCCAGTGATCCGGACCTGCGTGATCTCTCGGCGCTGCTCGGCCGGCTCAATGCCATGGAGACGACGCTCGCCACCATTCCCTCCGGCCGGCCGACCGCCGCGCCGATGCAGAGCAGCTCCTACGGCTATCGGCGCGATCCGTTCAACGGCGCGGCCGCCTTCCATTCCGGAATCGATTTTCCCGGTCGCTATGGTCAGACGATCAACGCCGCCGCACCGGGCAAGGTCAGCTATGTCGGCCAGCGCCCCGGCTACGGCAAGGTCGTGGAGATCGACCATGGCAACGGCATCATGACCCGCTATGCCCATCTCTCCCGTTTCGGCACGCGCGTGGGCGAGAAGGTCGCGCGCGGCCAGGCGATCGCTCGCATGGGATCGACCGGCCGCTCGACCGGCACTCATCTTCACTTCGAAGTGCGGGTGCGCGGCCAGGCCGTCAATCCGCGCCGTTTCCTGGAGGCCCGTCAGGATGTTCTCGAAATCCAGCAGCTCGCGAAGCGCCGTCTCGTCTCCGACCGGCGCGGTTAGGCACGGTTCTTTCTCCATCCTGGGCGGCGATGTCACCATCCGGGGCGACGTGGAGGCGCGGGCGGACCTGCATGTCGATGGGCGTGTGGAAGGCGACATTACCTGCGCCACGCTGGTGCAGGGCGCCGAGAGCCACATCAAGGGCCATGTCACGGCCAAGAGCGCGCGTATTGCCGGCACGGTGGAAGGATCGATCACGACCGAGGAGTTGGTGATCGAAGGCAGCGCGCGCGTGACCGGCGACGTCTCCTACCAGTCGATCAGCATTGCTTCGGGCGGGCGCATCGACGGCAAGCTGACCCACAAGGACGCAGGCACGCAGGGCGACCTCAAGCTTGTGAAAAGCTAGGAATAGCGGGCGATCCCGGTCGGGCGGCGGCTTCAACAGGCTGACGGTCTCTTCGGAATTGACCGCACCGCGCTCCTGCGCAGGCAGGAGCCCAGGGCGGCTACGGCATTCGGCAGGAACCTGGCTCCGCTGCATAGTCCTCTTCGCCCGGGGTCTCCTTTTCGGCGCGTTCAGCGGAAGACGAGGCGTTGCCTTTCGGCGTCTTCGCTCGACACGATCAGCCGAACGGTGTGTCCGTTTCGTCTGGGATCCTCATGCGAACAATGCGAAAGCGACCGCGCTCAACACCGATAGGGCGTGCTTCGAAGCGTGGACCGGAAGAGACGACTACGTTCAGGCCGCTGCCGTGGGCTTATGGAGGCAGGGCGCATCCCCTCGCCGGATCGTTTGTGCGCCCTGGGCTCCCTGCGCAGGCGCACAAGAGTGACTCTCGCGCGATAGGCAGCGAAGCCGCCCCTACCGCTCCTTGGTCGCGCTGAAGGCGAGATCCGGGTTGCGCTCTTGCTGGTAGCCCACATCCCAGGCGGAGCGGGCGAGAAAGACGGGGTTGTCGTCGCGGTCGCGAGCCATGTTGGCGCGGTTTATGCCCGCGAAATCCTCGATTTTGCGCGCGTCGCCGGCAAGCCAGCGGGCCGTGTCGAACGGTGCGGGTTCCAGCGCGGCCTCCACCTTATATTCCGCCTGCAACCGGCTGATGAGCACGTCGAGCTGGAGCTGGCCGACCACGCCAATGATCCACTGGCTCCCAATTTCGGGATAGAAGACCTGGATGACCCCTTCCTCGGAGAGGTCGTCGAGCGCCTTGCGGAGCTGCTTGGTTTTGGTCGGATCCTTGAGCGCGATGCGGCGCAGGATCTCGGGCGCGAAGTTGGGCAGCCCCGTGAAGCGCACGTCCGCCTTTTCGCTCAGCGTGTCGCCCACGCGCAGCGTGCCGTGATTGGGGATGCCGATGATGTCGCCGGGCAGGGCCTCGTCGGCGATCTCGCGGTCCTGCGCGAAGAACAGGATGGGCGAGTGGACGGCGATGGGCTTGCCACTGCCTGAGGGTGTGAGCTTCATGCCGCGCCGGAACTTGCCCGAGCACAGCCGCATGAAGGCGATGCGGTCGCGATGCTGCGGGTCCATATTGGCCTGCACCTTGAAGATGAAGCCGGTGACATCGCCGCGCTCGGGCTCGACCGGTGCGGGCTCGGCCGGCTGGGTGCGCGGCGGTGGCGCATAGGCGGCCAGCGCCTCGATCAGCTCGCCCACGCCAAAATTCTTGAGGGCGGAGCCGAAATAGACCGGCGTCAGATCGCCATGGCGATAGGCGGCCAGGTCGAAGTCCGCATAGCCGCCACGCGCCAGCTCCGCTTCCTCGCGCAGCAGGGCGAGAGCGTCGGCGGAGAGACGATCAGCGAGCGCGGGGTCGTCGAGGCCGGTGAGCTGCGCCACCTTGCCTTCATATTCCTTGCTGGGGCCGCTCGGCTGCATCAGGCGGTGGGTCGCGAAGTCGTAGATGCCCTCGAACGTGCCGCCCATGCCCGCGGGCCAGCTCATCGGCGCCACGTCCAGGGCCAGCGCGTCGGCCACTTCGTCGAGCAAGGCGAAGGGCTCGCGGCCTTCCCGGTCCACCTTGTTGACGAAGGTGATGATGGGCACGCTGCGCAGGCGGCACACCTCGAAGAGCTTGCGCGTCTGCGGCTCAATGCCCTTGGCAGCGTCGATCACCATGACCGCGCTGTCGACCGCGGTCAGCGTGCGATAGGTGTCCTCCGAGAAATCCTCGTGCCCCGGCGTATCGAGCAGGTTGAAGGTGATCGTCTCGCCGCTCGCGCTCGTCTTCTCGAAGGTCATGACCGAGCTGGTGACGGAGATGCCGCGCTGCTGCTCGATCTTCATCCAGTCCGAGCGGGCGCGGCGATTGGCCCCGCGCGCTTTCACCTCGCCGGCGAGATGGATGGCGCCGCCGGCCAGCAGCAGCTTCTCGGTCAGTGTGGTCTTGCCGGCGTCAGGGTGAGAAATGATCGCGAAGGTACGGCGGGATATGCTCATGGCGAAGAGGACTTTTCGAGACGAGGGAACGCGCGGCTCTGTTGGCCGTTCAGCGCCGGGAAATTCGCGCTCCTATACGGAAGGAAGGCAATGGTCCGCAAGACAGCCCTGATCGCACCGTTCGCGCTCTCTCTCGTCGTCGTGACGGGCGCCAGTGCCGCGCTGGCCCAGAAGGGCGACGAGGACAAGGATACGCTCGACCGCGCCGGGCACATCGCCACGCAGCCGGTGCGTGACGTGGGCCTTTCCAAGGACAAAATCCCGCCCGTACTCCAGCGCGCGGTGGAGAACGTCTATGCCGTGCCCAGGCGCTGCCGCGAACTGGTAACGGATCTGACCGACCTCAATGCCGCACTGGGCCGGGATTTCGACTTGCCGCCGGCCAAAGGTGACGACAAGGCGACGCTGATTGCGCAGGCGGGTGGGGAGTTCGTGGTGAACTCGCTCATTCCCTTTCGCGGTCTGGTGCGTGAAGTGACGGGCGCCGCCGCCGCCGACCGGCGCAGGTTGGCGGCGCTCAATGCGGGGCTTGCCCGGCGCGGTTTCTTGCGCGGCTTGGCCCAGGAACGGCGCTGCAAGCTGCCGCCGCCTCCACCGGCGGACGTCGTGAAGGATGAGGACAAGGATAAAGGCAGGGACAAGAATTAGCGTTTTCGTCACCGCTTGAGCCAGTCCGGCGCCTCGGCCTTCGCCGGCATTGATTTCCCTGATCGGAACCTTCAGGGCTTCGCCGGGAAATTGGCGGCCCCTCGTGCGCCTCTTAGAGTCTGCCTGAGCAAAGAACAGTCAATGCTCCTGCGTAGGCAGGAGCCCCGGGCCCCAGCCGAACGCCGTAGCCGCCTTGGGCTCTTGCCTGCGCAGCGGCAGGGAATTGCTCGATCAGCAACGCAAGAGCTCCATATTAGCCCTTATTTGCAGTGGCTTACTGGATCCAGATGAGCCCTCTGGCCCGAAATCATGTGAGCGTGACGCTCATCCACCAGCGGTCGGATTGGCCCGGCGCGATGCGCCAGATGCCCGGCTTCTGCCAGATCTCTCCCTGGAAGCCCGCACGGTCCGCGATGCCGGCCCAAGGCTCGATGCAGAGATAGGGCGCGCCCGGCTTGGTCCACAGCCCCAGGTTGGGCATGTCGCCCCAGGCGATCTCCAGGCATGGACCTTCCGCCGGGCCGTAGGTCAGCCTCTCGCTGGCGAGCCCTTCCCAGATCAGCGCATCTTTCTCGAACAGGGCATCGGCGAGCGCCAGCGTCCGTCCGTCCACCGGCGTAGGCCGGTCCTCGACGGCGATGAGATTGTCGACAAGCTGCTTCAGCGCCTCGGGCTCGTCCTGCTCGAAGCGGATGCGGTGCGTCTCGCGCGGCGCGCCATAGGGCAAGGGCCAGGCGAAGGCCGGATGGAAGCCGAAGCTTGCCGGCATGTCATGGTCGCTGTGGTTAGTGGCCGTCGCGCTCATGGTGAGCGTGGCGTTGGCGAGGACGAATTCCACATCCAGCGTGAAGGCGAAGGGATAGAGGGCGCGTGTTTCCGCCGTGTCGGTGAGGCGCAGGACCAGCCGGTCCGTGCCATGCTCGACGGGCGCGAACGGCATGCGCCGCGCGAAGCCGTGGCGCGGCAAGGCATGCTCCTGCCCCTTGAGCCGATACCGCCCCCCGACCAACTCGCCGATGATCGGGAAGAGCAACGGCGCCCGGCCGGTCCAGTAAGCGGGGTCGGCATCGGTCATGAGCTGCCGGCCCTGCGCATCGCGCAGGCTGGAGAGTTCGGCGCCCAGCGGATTGACTGCCGCCGTCAGGGTTTCGCTGGCGATGCTGAGCCAGGTATCCGCCATCCGCGCCTCTCTCCCTCGCAATCCTGCCTAGCCGCGCAGCACGCCTCCAACCTTGGCGGCGGCTGCCACCACCTTGTCGGCAATGGCCTTGAGCGCGTCTTCGGTGAAGCTCTTGTCGCCCGGCTGGAGTGTGACTTCCACCGCGAGACTCTTCTGCCCCTCTGGCACGCCCTGTCCGGCAAACATGTCGAACAGGCGTGCCTCCACGATGGCCGCCTTGTCGGCGCCGCGCACCGCACGCACCAGGGCATCGGCCTCCACGGTCTGGGGCACCAGGAAAGCGAAGTCGCGCGTCACGGCCTGCAAGGCCGGCGGAGCGAAGGGCGCCCGCATGAACCCGGTCTTGCGCTTGGCCGGGATCGCGTCGAGATGGATCTCCGCCGCGACCACCGCACCCGTCAGGTCGAACGTCTTGACGAGCCGGGGGTGCAGCAGCCCGTAACGGGCCAGCACTGTCCTTGGCCCCAGACGCAGCGTGCCGGATTGGCCGGGATGATAGGCCTCGCCCGCTTCGCCCATCATCTGGAGGTTGGCGACGGGCGCACCGGCGGCCGCCAGGATAGCCAGCACCTCGGCCTTGGCATCGAAGGCATCGAAGGGTTGGGCCTTGCCGTTCCGCCAGCCGCGCGCCTGCTTCTCACCGGCCATGACGAGCCCGAGCGTGGGATGCTCGACGCTGGCGCCGTCCGCCCCACGGAAATAGCGCCGGCCGATCTCGAACAGGCGGATGGATGCGGCGCCACGATCGGCATTGCGCCGCGCGGCCGAGAGCAGGCCGGCGAGCAGCGTTGGCCGCATCACCTTCATGTCTTCGCTGATCGGGTTGGCGAGCACCCAGTCGCCGCCGCCGAAAGGCGCAGCTTCGGCCCCGCTGATGAAGGACCAGTTGATCGCTTCGTTCAGTCCGCGCGCGGCGGCGGCGCGGCGGGCGCGGCGCTCGATGAGCTGGAGCGGCGTGGCGGTAGGCCGGGCGACACCGTCGGCGCGGGGCAGGGGCGTGGAGGGCAGCTTGTCCAGCCCTTCGATGCGCACCACTTCCTCTACCAGATCGGCAGTGCCGTGGACGTCGCGCCGCCAGCTCGGGACTGTGACGGCCCAACTGTCAGTCTCCGCGACGGTGAAGCCCAGCGCCGTCAGAATGTCGCGTTGCCGCTCCGGCGACACCGGCACGCCGGCGAGCGCTTCCACCATTTCCGGCCGGTAGTCCGCCACCACATGTGGTGCGGTTGGCGGCGTGCCGGCGCGGGTGATGGCGCTGGCGGTGCCGCCGCAATGATCGAGCACCAGCTTGGTCGCGATGGCGAGGCCGGCGTCGAGAAAGGCGGGGTCGACACCGCGCTCGAAGCGCTGGCGCGCGTCCGAGGTGAGGCCCAGCGTCTGTCCGGTCCGCGCGATGCTCTCCGGCGCGAAATAGGCGCATTCGATGATGACGTCGCGTGTGCTCTCGGAGACGCCCGAATGCTCGCCGCCCATGATGCCGCCGATATCGTGGACGGCAGTTGCGTCGGCGATAACGGTCATGGTCTCGTCCAGCGTGTAGCTCTTGCCGTTGAGCGCGAGCACCTGCTCGCCCGCCTTGGCCTTGCGCGCGACAAGGCCGCCCTGGAGCTTTGCCTTGTCATAAACGTGGAGCGGGCGCCCGAGATCGACCGAGACGAAATTGGTGATGTCCACCAGCGCCGAGATGGGCTTCTGGCCGATGGCGGTCAGGAAGCGGCGCATCCACGGCGGCGCGGCGCCATTGGTCACGCCCGAGACAGCTTGCGCGTAAAAGGCCGGGCAGCCCTCCGGGTCGTCGGTGCGCACGTCCGGCGCGGGGTCGCTGCCCGGCACCGGATCGAGCGTGGACATGCGATAGACGTCGGCCAACGGCTTCAGCGTGCCCAGCCCCTTGGCGGCGAGATCGCGGGCAATGCCGCGCACGCCCATGCAATCCTGCCGGTTGGGCGTGACCGAGATGTCAATGACCGGGTCGTCGAGCTGCGCATAATCGGCAAAGGCCGTGCCCACCGGTGCGTCGGCGGGCAGTTCGATGATGCCCTCATGATCCTCGCCCAGTTCCAGCTCGCGGCTGGAGCACATCATGCCGTTCGATTCGACGCCGCGAATGGCGGCCTTGCGCAACACCATGCCGTTGGCGGGCACGGTCGCGCCCTCCACGCCAAACACGCCGACCAGCCCCGCGCGCGCATTGGGCGCGCCGCACACCACCTGGAGCGGCCCGTCGCCGGCTTCCACGCTCAGCACTTGCAGCTTGTCCGCCTGTGGGTGTGGCGCGGCGGTGAGCACGCGAGCGACCTTGAAGCCGGCCAGCTTCTCCGCCGGATTGTCCACACCCTCGACTTCCAGGCCGATGTCGGTGAGCGCGACGAGGATGTCCTCCAGCGTGGCGGACGTATCGAGATGCTCCTTGAGCCACGAAAGGGTGAACTTCATGCGCCGACTCCTCCGCTCAGCGTGGGCACATCGAACGCCGAGAACCCATAATGCCGCAGCCAGCGCAGGTCGCCGTCGAAGAAGGCGCGCAGGTCCTCCATGCCATATTTGAGCATGGCGAGCCGATCGATGCCGCAGCCAAAGGCGAAGCCCTGCCATTCGGCGGGGTCGAGCCCGCACGCCTCGATCACCTTGTGATGCACCATGCCGCTACCCAGCACTTCCATCCAGCCGCCGCCCGGCGCGTCGCCCGATCCGCCGATCACGCGCTTGCCCTTCTCCCAGGTGAAGCCTACGTCCACCTCGGCCGAGGGCTCGGTGAAGGGGAAGTAGCTGGGGCGCAGGCGCAGCACGATGTCGTCCCGTTCGAAAAAGGCCTTGAGGAAGGTCTCCAGCGTCCATTTGAGGTGGCCCATGTGGATGCCCTTGTCGATGACAAGGCCCTCGACCTGATGGAACATCGGCGTGTGCGTAGCGTCGCTGTCCGAGCGATAGACGCGCCCCGGCGCGATGATGCGCAGCGGCGCGGGCGCGCTCGTCATCGTGCGGATCTGTACCGGGCTGGTGTGCGTGCGCAGCAGCATGGCTTTGCCGTCCACCTTCATCTCGTCGCCGAAATAGAAGGTGTCGTGCATGGCGCGCGCCGGGTGTGTCTCCGGGATGTTGAGTGCCGAGAAATTGTGCCAGTCGTCCTCGATCTCCGGCCCGGTGGCCACGGCGAAGCCCAGGTCCGCGAAGATCTCCGCCAGCTCGTCCATCACCTGGCTCACCGGGTGCACGCTGCCTTGCGGCGCGGCGGGGGCGGGCAGCGTCATGTCGATGCGCTCGGCGGCGAGGCGGGCCTCCAGCGCGGCCGCCTCCAGCGCGGCCTTGCGCGCGGCGATCGCGGCCGTGACGCTCTCGCGCAGGGCGTGGATCTCCGGCCCCTTGTTCTGCCGTTCCTCGGGCGTCATCGCGCCCAGCGTCTTGAGGAGGCCGGTGATGACGCCGCTCTTGCCAAGCGCGCCCACGCGCAGTGCCTCGACCGCTTCGGCCGTGTCCGCGCTTTCGATATCGGCCAGCAGCCCGGCCTGGAGATGCGAGATGTCAGTCATTGCCGCCGCCGCTATCGCAAAAAGGCGCGGACGAAAAGGGTGCCGTCAGGCTGGGAGGACGGCGAGCGATCCCGCTCAAGGGCGAAAAGGCACCGGCGGCCCCATGAAGAAGGGCGCCGGAGTTGCCCCCGGCGCCCTTGCTTGCAAATCCTGAGTGGCGATCAGGCGGCGGGAAGCGCCGCCTTCGCCTGCGCGACGATGCCGCTGAACACTGCGCCCTCGTTCATCGCGAGGTCGGCCAGCACCTTGCGGTCCAGCTCGACGCCGGCGAGGCGCAGGCCGTGCATGAACTGGCCGTAGGTCAGGCCTTCCATGCGGACCGCCGCGTTGATGCGCTGGATCCAGAGCGCGCGGAAGCTGCGCTTCTTCACCTTGCGGTCGCGATAGGCATACTGCCCGGCCTTCTCGACGGCCTGGCGGGCGATGCGGATCGTGTTCTTGCGACGGCCATAATAGCCCTTCGCCTGATCCAGAATCCGGTTGTGCTTGGCGCGGGTGGTTACACCCCTCTTGACGCGTGCCATGTCTCTCTACTCCTCTCTTACTTCAGGCCGTAGGGAGCCCACAGACGGACATGGGCGACGTCCGCGTCGGACATCACTTCGGTGCCGCGGTTCTGGCGGATATATTTCGCGTTGTGGCTGATCAGGCGGTGGCGCTTGCCAGCGACACCATGCTTGACCTTGCCGGTGGCGGTGAACTTGAAGCGCTTCTTCACACCGCTCTTGGTCTTGAGCTTGGGCATTTTCGTCTCCTTGTGTCTTATCGCGAGGCCCGGCGGGACCTCGCAGACGAGTTGCGGACGAACACGGCAGCCCTTACCGGCCGGCCCGTCCCATCGAGTCCCCGAGCATGCACGCACGCCGGGAAGCGCGGCCCTATAGGCGCGCGGGCGCCGCGAGGCAAGGCCCAATCGGTCTTTTCCGCCAGCCCAAAGCCTGTCATGCTGGCGCTTGACGCGCGTCAATGACACGCGCGGCCCATTGCCCAGGATAGCGGAACGGCGGCGCGAAGGCGGTCGCTGGATGCGGAAGGAGGCTACCATGAAGACGGTGATGGTTCTCATCCATGACGATCCCGGCCAGGAGGCCCGCCTGCAATGCGCGCTGGACGCCGTGCGTGCGCTCGACGGTCACCTCCTCTGCCTCGACGTGATGCGCCTGCCCGTCGCCGCCGACGGGTTCGGTGTTGGCCCGGCATCGGCCATGCTGATTGCCGACGAGCGCGAGCGGGAGGACGAGAATGTCGCCCGGCTGGAAGAGCGCCTTGGCAAGGAGGGCGTCAGTCGCGAATGGGCGCGTGTCGTCGCCATGTCGGACGGCGCGATTTCTGACGCCGCCCGGCTGGTCGACCTGATCGTGGTGAGCCGTCGCGGCATTGGCGAGACCGCCGAGAGCGGCGATCTGGCGGCGCGTCTCGCGGAGCAGACCAGCGCTCCCATCCTGCTGGTGCCGACCGAGCATAAGGGAATCGACTTTACCGCGCGGGCGCTGGTTTTCTGGGATGGCTCGGCGCCCAATGACAGCGCGGTGCGCGCCGCCGTGCCGCTGCTCCGGCTGGCGAGCGAGGTCGAGGTCGTCACTATCGGCGAGGGCAGCGAAGAGGCCGATCCCGCCGAGGCCGCCGCCTATCTGGCGCGGCATGGCTGTCGGGTGACGGCGCATCGCGTGCCGGCGGCGGACGATGTACCCGCGCGGCTGCTGGAGGCGTTCAAGGCCTCGCATGCGAGCTGGGCGGTGGCGGGGAGCTACGGCCACAGCCGCCTGCGCCAGCAGCTCTTCGGCGGATCGAGCCGCACGCTCCTTGCCGCTGCGCCCGTGCCGCTACTCGTCTCGCACTAAGGGCGTTTCCGCCGTCAGCGGCAGCAGTCCGATAGACGGGCGATGCGCTGCCTTCAGGCGGGCAAGATTTTCTGGGGTGGCGTTCTGCGCGCTCGGTCACCATCTGGAAGGGCGTTATGCGCCAGTCCAGGGAGAACAGAATGACCGCCCGCACCACCGACACCAAGCTCGACCGCATTTTCCTGAACCGCTGGTCGCCGCGCGCGTTCGATGGGTCGGACATTCCGGACGCGGACCTCGCCACGATCATCGACGCCGCGCGCTGGGCCCCCTCTGCGATGAACCACCAGCCCTGGCGCTTCCTCTACGCCAGGCGCGGCGACGAGAATTGGGAGCGGTTTCTCGGCTTGCTCCTGCCGGGCAATACGGTCTGGGCGTCGAGTGCTTCGGTGCTGTTCTTCGTGCTCTCAGAAACGCATATCGGCGAGCGCCCGAGCCATACGCACAGTTTCGATACCGGCGCAGCCTGGGCGATGCTGGCTATCCAGGCGGCGATGCTGGGTTATCACACCCATGGCATGGCCGGAGTGGACTTCGCCCGCGCGGCGCAGGAGCTGAGCGTGCCCCAGCGCTTCAAGATCGAGGCGGCCATCGCGCTCGGCCGGATGGGCGACCCCGCCACGCTTTCCGACGCGCTGCGCGCCCGCGAAGTGCCGAGCGACCGCAAGCCGCGCGAGGAGATCGCCTATCCGGGGAATTTCCGGGAATAGGGCGCAGAGGCGGCGCTGCGCCGGGGCAGCCCATAGCGGGCGATAGATTGCGCTAACGATAGACCCGTTCGTCCTGAGCCTGTCGAGGAGCGCTCCTTGTTCGTACGAGTGAACACAAGAAACAGGACGGTTCCCATTAGGCTTAGGGGAACGGTAATTTAGGTTAGGACGGAGCAGGAGCGGCCGGTGCTCTGCCGCCCTGAGCACCCTGCGCAGGAGCACCAGGTTACGCGCGGGGAGGCCGTCACCCGCAATAGGATCGTTATCCGCCAGAGAGCATCGCGTGCAACGGCGTCAGGTCAAACCCCGGCGCCCTTCACACATATTCCGGCGAAGCCAGCACCACCTCGGCCTGGTTCGTTGCGGCTTCCAGCAGACGGCGCTCGATGGTGGCGAGGCGGGGCTTGCTCTCCACCTTATCGCCCAGCAGGTCCGTCACGTAGAAGCTGTCCGCCGCGCGCTCGCCGAAGGTGGCGACATGGGCGCTGTGAACCACCAGCTTGCTCTGGAACAGCGCGTAGGCGAGGCTGGCGAGTAATGCGGGCCGGTCCCGCGCCATCACTTCCACCACCGTGAAGCGGTTGGACGCCTTGTTGTCGATGATGACTTGGGGTGCCACTTCAAAGGCTTCCGCCCGCGTGCGTGAGAGCGGGCGCTTGTCCAAACCCTTCATCAGCTTTTGCCGGTTGTCGAGCGCCTCGTGGATGGCCTTCTCGATGCGCTGGAGCTGTTCGGCGCTGTCGAAGGTGCCGCCGAACGGATCCTGCACCAGGAAATTGTCGAGCGCGCTGCCGTCGCGCAGTGTGTGGATGCGCGCGTCGATGATGTTGCCGCCGGCGAGGTGGATGGCGCCGGCGATGCGGTAGAACAGGCCCGGATGGTCGGCGGCATAGACGGTGACCAATGTCGCGTCCCGCTCCGGGTCGGACCGCGCCT
>DASRXY010000255.1:0-1984 GCA_035654035.1 Sphingobium sp.
GGCGTGCACTTGCCGCAGCTTTCCACCGCGCAGAACTCCATGGCGAAGCGCGCCATCTCGGCCATGTCGACCGTATCGTCGAACACGGTGATGCCGCCATGGCCGATCAGCGCGTCGATCGCCGTGAACGCCTCATAATCGAACGGGGTGTCGAACTGGGAGGGGTGGAGATAGGCGCCCAGCGGGCCGCCGACCTGCACCGCCTTGACCGGCCGGCCACTCGCCGTGCCGCCGCCGACCTCGTTGACCAGTTCGCCCAGCGTGATGCCGAACGCCGTCTCATAGAGGCCGCCCTGCTTCACATTGCCGGCGATCTGGATGGGCATGGTGCCGCGCGAGCGCCCCATGCCATAGTCCGCATACGCCTTGCCGCCATGGGCGAGGATGAAGGGCACCGCCGCGAAGCTCAGCACGTTGTTGACCACGGTGGGCTGGCCGAACAGGCCCTGAAGCGCCGGAATCGGCGGCTTGGCACGCACTTCGCCGCGCTTGCCCTCAAGGCTGTTGAGCAGCGAGGTCTCCTCGCCGCAGACATAGGCGCCCGCGCCCATGCGTACTTCCAGCACCAGCGGCGCGATCAGTCCGGCGCAACGGGCGATGGCCTGCTCCAGCTTGGCGATGGCGTGCGGATATTCGGAGCGCACATAGATGTAGCCGCGCGTCGCGCCCACCGCATGGGCCGCGATCGCCATGCCCTCGATGAGCATGTAGGGATCGCCTTCCATGACCATCCGGTCCGCGAAGGTGGCGCTATCGCCCTCGTCGGCGTTGCACACGACATATTTCTGCGGTGCTGTCGCGCCGGCGACGGTGCGCCACTTGATGCCGGTAGGGAAGCCCGCGCCGCCACGACCGCGCAGGCCGGAGGCGACGACCTCCTCGACCGTGGCTTCGGCACCGATCTCCCGTGCGCGGGTCAGGCCCTTCCAGCCGCCGGTCGCCTCATAATCCTCCAGGCTGGTCGGCCGTGTCTTGCCGGCGCGCGCGAAAGTGAGGCGCTGCTGGCTGGCGATCCAGGGATGATTCTCGATGCTGCCGATGGCAAGGGGCGAGCTGCCGTCGAGGATGGCAGGCACATCGGCGGGCGTGGCAGGGCCAAATCCCATGCCGTCGATCTCGACCAGCGGCTCCAGCCAGTGCATGCCCCAGCTCGACACGCGCTCGACCGTGTGGCCGGCCTGCTCGAAAGCGCGGGCGACCGCGTCGGCACCGCAGGCAATGGCAAGAGCGTCGTCGGAAATGCGAACGGTGGCCATGTCAGGCGATCTCCTCGATCAGCGCGGCGAGCTTGCCCGCGTCGAGCCGCGCATGCACATCCTTGCCGACCATCGCATTGGGGCCGACGCTGCACAGGCCCAGACAATAGACGGCCTCAATCTCAACGCGTCCCTGCGCCGCCGCCTGCGCGGCCGGCACCAGCGTCTCCACGCCGCGCGCCTTGCAGGCCTCGGCCCGGCACAGCTTGAGTACCGGATGGGCGGCCTTCTCGAGCGTATAGTCGTGATAGAAGCTAACGACGCCCTGCACGTCCGCGCGGCTCAAATTGAGCGCTTCCGCGATGTGACGACGGGCGGCCTCGTCGATGCGGCCGAACTCGGCCTGGACATCGTTGAGGATCGGCAGGAGGGGGCCTTCACGATGGCGATGAGACGCAATGATCTCGTCCAGCCTCGTGGCTTCGACACCTGACATGCCTGCTCTCTCCCTCGCTTGCCAACGTCAAAAATTCGTATGCTTTACTGCATATTTTTTGCGGCTTTGGCAAGCGCTATCCAACAGCGTTCCGCCGCGTGCATTGCGCGCAAAAACTCTGTTGGATGTCTTGAATTTTCTTGATGTTCAGCCAGTGCGTCGGCCGAAGGTGCGCGGGCCCGACCCGAAGGGCGAGGGGCGCGAAACGGCGGCAGGATGCGCCTGCGGCGGTGCCGGACTGTGCGGGGCGGCAGCCGTGCGCAAGATCGCCAGCGTCTCGGAGAAGCAGCCA
>DASRXY010000256.1:0-4709 GCA_035654035.1 Sphingobium sp.
ATATAGACGGCCAGGCTGACCCCGCCGTAGCAGACCAGCGCCAGCCGCAGTTCCTTCTCTCCCATAAGTGCCATGCATGACGCGGCTTCGCCCGCTTGTCGACCTCAACTCTCCGGTGAGAACCGCGCCCAGACAGGAAGATGGTCGGACGCCCGGCGCGCTGCGGGCGACAAATGCACGCCGCATTCGTGGAGCCGATGCGTGCCGCGGTACAGGATGCGGTCCAGCGTGGCGACGGGGCGCGTGGCGTGGAAGCTGCGGCCGCATGAAGCCAGCTCGTAATGGCGCGTGAAATCGACCAGGCAGCCGCGCCCGGCGCTCCACTCGTTGAGGTCGCCCATCAGGATAGTGGTGTCCGGCGCGCCAATGTCCGATTCGGCATTCTTGGGCGTATCGAGATAGCGGCAGACCGCCGTCGCCTGGCGCCGCCGCCACAGGCCAGAGAGATCGAGGTGCATGCCGACCACGCGCACCACATGATCGCCGGCCTTTACGGTGGCAGTGACGGCGCCGCGCGGCTCAAGGCAGGGCAAGTGGATATGATCGTGCGTCAGCAACTCATGCTCGCGCCGGATGAGCAGCGCATTGCCGTGCCAGCCCATGCTTTCGGTCCGCACGCCCAGTGGCACGGCGCGATAGGGCGTGTGCGCCTCCAGCAGCCGGTCCGGCAGAACGGCGACGCGCTTTCCGAAGCGACGGTCCGCCTCCTGCAAGGCGACGATGTCCGCCTCGACCTCATTGAGCACTTCGATGATTCGTTCGGGGCTGCGGCGCCGATCGGTGCCGATGGCCTTGCGGATATTATAGCTGGCGACTTTGAGCATCATGCCCTCATTTGGGCTCCTCCAAGCCAAGAACAAGGTGCGAGGGCTGGCGTTCCCATTTCGTTCTGATATGAAGCGGCCATGGTCAAGCTGAAACGGCGCTTCGTCTGTCAGGATTGCGGCTCGGTCTCCCCGCGCTGGCAGGGCCAGTGCGACGATTGCGGCGCGTGGAACAGCCTGGTGGAAGAGGCGCCGCCCACCGCCTTTTCCGCCAAGCATGATCTGCAAGGCGGCGGCCGGGCGCTCACGCTGATGAGCCTGGACAGCGACATTGCCCTGCCGCGCCGCACGAGCACCGGCCTGGCCGAGTTCGACCGCGCGCTGGGCGGCGGGCTGGTGCCGGGCTCAGCGACACTGATCGGCGGCGATCCGGGCATCGGCAAGTCGACGCTGCTGCTCCAGGCCGCCGCGGCGCTGGCGCGCGAGGGGCGCGATGTCATCTATGTGAGCGGCGAGGAGGCGGCGGACCAGGTGCGTCTGCGCGCCCGTCGGCTGGGTCTGGGCGATGCGCCGGTGCGACTCGCCAGCGCCACCTCGGTGCGCGACATTCTGACGACCTTGGGCACGGGCGCGGCGCCGGCGCTGCTCATCATCGATTCGATCCAGACCATGCACAGCGATCTCATCGAGGGCGCGCCCGGGACGGTGAGCCAGGTCCGCGCCTCGGCGCAGGAGCTGATCCGCTTCGCCAAGCAGGGCAGCACGGCGCTGGTGCTGGTCGGCCACGTCACCAAGGACGGCAGCCTGGCCGGCCCGCGCGTGCTGGAGCATATGGTCGATACCGTGCTCGCCTTCGAGGGCGAGCGCAGTCACCAGTATCGCATTCTGCGCGCCATCAAGAACCGCTTCGGCGGCACTGACGAGATCGGCGTCTTCGCCATGGCGGAAGAGGGGTTGAGCGAGGTTGCCAATCCGTCCGCCCTGTTCCTGACGCAGCGTGACGAGCGGGTGGCCGGCGCCACGGTGTTCCCGGCGCTGGAGGGGACGCGGCCTGTGCTGGTCGAAATCCAGGCGCTGACTGTGCGTCTTGCCAGCGGGGCGACGCCGCGCCGGGCCGTAGTGGGCTGGGACAGCGGGCGGCTGGCGATGATCCTCGCCGTGCTGGAGGCGCGCTGTGGCCTCAGCTTCTCGGCCTGCGAGGTCTATCTGAACGTGGCGGGAGGCTATCGCCTCTCCGATCCGGCGGCCGATCTGGCGGTGGCGGCGGCCCTCGTCTCCGCGCTGGCCGAGCGGCCTGTGCCGGTGGATGCGGTGATGCTGGGCGAAATCGCGCTTTCCGGGGAGATCCGTCCGGTGGCGCATCTGCCCATCCGGCTGCGCGAGGCGGCCAAGCTCGGCTTCGGGCAGGCGTGGCTGCCGCGCACCGCGCAGGAAAGCGCAGCGGCGATGAAGACGCAGGGCTTCGGCCGGCTCGCCGATCTGGTTGACCAGATGCTTGGCCGGCACTAGCTCCACCGGTCATGGCCACGCTCGACATCGTTATTTTCGTGCTGATCGGCGGGTTCGGCGTGCGCGGCTTCATGGCCGGCTTCGTGCGCGAAATCCTCTCGCTCTGCGCGGTCGTGGCGGGCATTCTGGCGGTCCGCGTCTTCCACGAACCCGTCACCGCCTTCCTCGCGCCGCATATCGGCTCGGAATATCCCGCGGCGCTGCTTGCCTTCATCTTCCTGTTCGGCGTGATCTACATGTCGGTGAAGCTGGTCGCGAACACGCTCAGCAACCAGGCCCGCAATGTCGGGCTGGGAACGATGGACCGGGTGCTGGGCTTCGGTTTCGGCGCGGTGAAGGGCATGCTGATCGCCACCGTGGGCTTTGCCCTCTTCACCATGGTCTATGACGCGCTCTATGGCGAGCTTTCACCGCGCCCGGACTGGCTGCGCTACACGCAGAGCTATCCGCTGCTCAATGCGGGCGCCGAAGCGATGAGCAAGTGGGTGGCGGAAAACCGGAGCGAAGGCGGACTTATCGGGTTTGGCGAGGCCATGGTAGCGCCGGATGACCCCGACTCATCGCCCCATCGCGGCGGGCGCTGAACAGGCGCGGGCGGTGACAGGACAAGGATCATGAGCGGCACTCTCTACAGCCTCGATGTCTTGCGCATGGCGGCGCGCGTCGCGGAGTTTCCGCCGCTTGCCGACGCGCCCCTGCGTGAGGAACGGCGCTCGCCCACCTGCGGCAGCCGCGTCACGGTGACGCTGGCGCTGGCGCCCGATGGCACGGTCGAGACCATCGGCCTCGATGCCAAGGCCTGCGCGCTCGGACAGGCAGCGGCGGCGATCATGGCGCGGGGCGCGGCTGGCAAGAGCGCGGCCGAACTGGCGGCCGCCACCGAAGTGTGGCGCGCCTATCTGGCTGGCGAAAGCGAGACATTGCCCGATTGGGGAGAACTGGAGCTGCTCGCCGCCGGCCGCGATTACCCCGCGCGGCATCCCTCCATGCGCCTCGCTTTCGAGGCCGCCAGCGCCGCGCTGGCCAAGGCGGTGGCCGAGCATGGTTGAGCGCAACATCGAGGCAAGGCGGACCGCGATCCTGGCAGCAATCAGCGGCGCCATTGCCGTCGCGGCGGCGGCCTTCGGTGCCCATGCCGCCGCCTCGCCGCAGGCCGCCCAATGGCTCCAGATCGGCGGGCAGTATCAGCTCGTCCATGCTGTGGCGGTGCTGGTGCTGCTGTGCGGGCCGGGACAGACAGGGCCGGCGCGGATGCTGCTGGGCGGCAGCGCGCTGTTTGCCGCGACGGTCTACGCCATGGCCATGGGCGCGCCACGCTGGCTGGGCGCGGTGACGCCCATCGGCGGTCTGCTCATGATCTTGGGCTGGCTGTGGGCTGCGTGGATGCTGGGTCGCAGGGCCCAGAAGGGGTCACGCGAAGGCGCGGAAGAATAAAGGGGAGGCGGCTTGGCCGCGTCATGTCACGGGCCGCCATACGGCCGAAATTTGGTGGGCTCTGTCCTTTCTGTGCCTCTGCATGAACCGGCCTCCGTCTTCGCGATCATCTGAATTGGGGACGAGCCTCATTCCTGCATCGCGTGCCGGAGCTAATCCAGTGCTCCCGCGAAGGCAGCCACGCCTCCGCACGGGAGGCGACCGCCCGTCGAGCAGCGCCCGCCGCCTCGTCCTTCTGCGCCGGCAGGGACTCGGACCTGGCCACAGTGCTTTGGCCCTGGGGCGCCTGCCTGCGCACGAGCACTGAACGCAGTGCCAATCGGAAGCGTCTACCCCCGGCTCTCGTCCAGGAAGGCCGCCACGTCCGCCAGATCCACGTCCTTCGCGAGGAAGGTCTGGCCGATGCCGCGCGCGAGCAGGAAAGGCAGTGTGCCAGCGCTCATCTTCTTGTCGTGGAGCATGTGGCCGACCAGCGTCTCGCCGCTGGCCGTCACGCCGGCCTCGGCCAGCGAGGCAGGCAGGCCCACGGCGCGCAGATGGGCAGCGACGCGGGCGGCATCCTGACCCGGACACAGGCCCCGCCGCACGGAGTAAGCGAAGGCCAGTGCCATGCCGGCGGCGACGCCCTCGCCATGGAGCAGCCGGTCGGAAAAGCCGGTCTCCGCTTCCAGCGCATGGCCGAAGGTATGGCCAAGGTTCAGCAGGGCCCGCCGGCCGCTCGTCTCGCGCTCGTCCTCGCCAACGATGGCGGCCTTGGCGGCGACACTGCGGGCGATGGCATGGACGCGCGCGGCGCCGTCGCCGGCGAGCAGGGCCGCGCCGTTCGCCTCGCACCAGCCGAAGAAATCGAAATCGTCGATCAGCCCGTATTTCACCACTTCGGCATAGCCGGCGCGTGTCTCGCGCGGACCCAGCGTGTCGAGCGTGTCGGGATCGATCAGCACGAGCGCGGGCTGATGGAAGGCGCCGATCAGGTTCTTGCCGGCGCGGCTGTTGATCGCC
>DASRXY010000257.1:0-4593 GCA_035654035.1 Sphingobium sp.
GGACGCACCGGTAGTACGTGGGCGCGCGGTCATCACGGTGGTCGATACGCCGGGCAGCTTTTATCGCAACAGGGCCTGGTATGGCCTTCTCCGCGCCGATCTCGAGACGGTGGCGGACCTGCTGTTCACGTCGCTGACGGCGCAGGTCGCCGATACCGCTCGCGATGCCTATGCATCCTTCGGCTATAATTATGGCAACAAGGGCACGCGCTACCGGGGCGCCTTCATCAACGAACTGCGGTTGGGCACGGACCGGGTGAAGCACCGCCTCACCCTGGCGGTCGATGCCGAGCGCGAGACCTATCGCAATGCCGCGCCCGCCGCACCTGACCGGAGCAGCAAGACCATTGATACGGTCGGGCTCGTCGGCCAATATAATCTGACGGTTGACGATCGCTTCGCGCTGGGCGGATCGCTCCGCTACGACGACAACAGCTATTTCGACGACGCCACCACCTGGCATGTGGAAGCGAGCTATCTGTTCCCCAGCGGCACGCGTCCGCATGCGGCCGCCGGGTCGGGCGTCAAGGCGCCGGTTTCCTTTGAGCTGTTCGGCTACTCAACGGGGCAATATATCGGCAATCCCGATCTGCGGCCCGAGGAATCGACCGGCTGGGAAGTCGGTATCGACCAGCGCTTCGCCAATGGCGCGCTCACCATCGGCGCGACCTATTTCGAAAGCCGGCTCAACAACGAGATCTACACCGCCTTTCTGCCGCCCGACTATAGCGCGACGTCTCTCAACCTCACCACGGGCACGCGCCAGAAGGGCATCGAGCTGTTCGGCGAAGCGCGGGTGGGGGCGGTGCGTGCATCGGCAAGCTGGACCTGGCTCGATGCGCCCCAGAGCCGTGATGTGCTGCTCGATCCGGAGGATCCGACCTCCCTCGCCACCGGCCCGGTGACGGCGCAGGCCGTGCGACGACCCAGATATAGCGGCAGCGTCAACCTGACCTATGCGTCGGCGCGCCTGCCGCTCTCGGGCACGCTGACGGTGCGCTACAATGGCCGGATGAAGGATATTGTCCTGACCCCCAGCTACATGGCGCTCTATGCGGATCTGCCGCCCTTCACGCTGGTCAATCTGACTCTGCGCTACCGGATGACCGAGCGGTTCGAGTTGTTCGCGCGTGCCGAGAATCTCTTCGATGAGACCTATCAGGAGGTGTTCACTTTCCGAACGCCGGGCCGGGGGCTCCATGCGGGCGTGCGAGCGCGCTTCTGAGCACAGCAGCGCGGAGTCTCGCGACCCTGCGGCCCTCGCCATGATAGCGGCTTGGATCATCGCCCGCGGAACGCGTGCTTTCGCAACGGCAGGAACCTGTGGACAAGATTTGTAGCGCAGGAACTTGGGTGAGCCGGAGCGTGACCGGCTGTCAATACTCAGCCGTTTTGGCTTCCCTGCCTTTGAGGTGGAGAGGCGGAATAGCGAGCGTGGCGAGAATCCGCTCACTCATTTCGATAAGAGCTTCTGGCCGGGCCATCGGCAGATATTCGGCGATGACGAGAGCGACAGCTTCCTTATGGGTCATGGCTAACGCATCCTGATGAAGATGACTGAATTTGAGGCCTTCTAGCCGGGCATCATGTCGTCTGCATGACAGTGTTTCGTCCGTGCTGCCGCCGGACGCGTGCAAAGGGGACTCGGCCGGTCGCGGTCCGTCGAGCAGAAGGGGATGTCTATCGGGGCTGGTGGCGTCGCTCGTTGGACGCGGCGGGTCGAGCGGCAAAGCGTTCTCCGCCGTGGATGGCTCTGGCGGCGGTTGGTGGCGCGCGAGAGCGGATCGGGCGCCTCATGACCACGAGCGGCGTGGCGAGCAGGGCGACGGCGAGCAAAGATGAGGAAAGCGGCCGCGGGAGCATCAGGATGTTGCCTGTCCGCGAGCCGGGCATCCATCGGTGCGCCGCGCGCTGTCCCGTATGATGCTTGTTGCGTGGGGAGGGCGCCGGGCTATGGTGCGCGCTCTGCTTCCGGGCGCTGTCGCGCTGCCCCTGCCGGGAGAATATGCGTTGATGCCGATCCGCCGCCGCCTCAGCCGCCTGTCGCGCGATGGCGCGCTTGCCGCCCTGCTGCTCGCCAGCCTCGCTGCCACGCCCTTTGCCGCCGCGCCGGCGCTCGCCCAGGCCCACACGCAGCCGACTGCCGCCCGGCCCGCGCCGCTCGCGGACCTCGTGAAGGCGGTCGATATTCCCTATGAGCAGTTCACGCTCTCCAACGGCCTGCGCGTCATCGTCCATACCGACCGCAAGGCACCGGTCGTAGGCGTCACCGTCTATTACCGCGTCGGCTCCAAGCACGAGCCCGCAGGCAAGACCGGCTTCGCCCATCTCTTCGAGCATCTGATGTTCGGCGGTTCGGAAAATGTACCCAATTTCGACGAGCCGCTGACCGAGGCGGGCGGCTCCAACAACGGCTCCACCTGGTATGACCGCACCAACTATGTCGAGACGGTGCCCACCGGCGCGCTCGACCTGGCGCTGTTCCTGGAGGCGGACCGGATGGGCCACTTGCTGGGCGCGGTGACGCAGGCCAAGCTCGATGCGCAGCGCGCCGTGGTGCAGAACGAGAAGCGCCAGCGCGACAATCAGCCTTACGGTCTGGTGAGCTATGCCATCACGTCCGCTCTGTTTCCGCCGGACCATCCCTATGGCCATGAAACCATCGGTTCCATGGCGGATCTCGATGCTGCCAGCCTCGACGATGTGAAGCGCTGGTTCCGGGATAATTATGCGCCCAACAACGCCATTTTGGTGCTGGCGGGCGATATCGACGCCGCGACCGCACGACCCAAGATCGAGAAATATTTCGGCGCTATCCCTTCCGGCCCGGCCGTGCCCGCGGTGACGGCGCCGGTGCCCACGCTGGAGAAACGCATCGACCAGGAGATGAAGGACCGGGTGGCGGCCACGCGGCTCTATCGCGTCTGGACTGTGCCCGGCCTCAACGATCCCGATGCGACCCCGCTGGCAGTGGGCGCGGACGTGCTGGGCGGCCTCTCCAGCTCGCGGCTGGATAATGTGCTCGTGCGCAAGGAGAAGCTCGCCGTGCGCGTTTCCGCCGGCGTCCAGCAGTTCGAGCAGCTCGGCCAGTTCATGGTGATGGTGGACGTGCGCCCCGGCGTCGATCCTGCGCTGGTGTCGCAGCGGCTCGACGCGCTGATCGCCGACCTTGTCGCCAATGGCCCCACGCAGGACGAGGTGCTGCGCGTCGCGACGCGCGCGGTGGCGGGGCAGATCGCGGCGCTGGAAGTGGTCGGCGGCTTCAGCGGCAAGGCTTCGACGCTGGCTGAGGGCCTGCTCTATTCGGGCGATCCGGCGCATTATCGCAAGGAGCTGGCCGATCTGGCGGCGGCGACGCCGGCCAGCGTGAGCGCGGCGTTGCGCAAGTGGCTGAGCCGGCCCGTCTATGCCCTGCGTGTCGATCCCGGTGAGCGGGATGCCTATGCCGAGGCGCTGGTCGGTGCCCCCGGCGCGGCGCAGCCGGTGGAGGAGGCGCCACCGCCCACGCCGACCATCGCCATGCCCGACGTGCAGCCCAGCCCGGCGGTGGACTTCCCGGACGTGCAGAGCGCCGTGCTCTCCAACGGCATCAAGGTGCATGTGGCGCGCCGCGCCGTGGTGCCCGCCGTGCAGGTGGCTGTTTCCTTTGATGCCGGCAACGCGGCCGATCCCAAGGACAAGGCGGGCATCGGCCGGCTGATGCTGGCGCTGCTGGAGGAAGGCACGACAACGCGCGACACCGTGCAGATTGCCGAGGAGCAGGAGCGGCTGGGCGCCAGCATCTCCACCAGCCAGAGCATGGACCGCACCAGCGTCTCGCTCTACGCGCTCACGGCCAATCTGGCGCCCTCGCTCGACCTGCTGGCCGACGTGATCCGCAATCCCGCCTTCGCGCCGGACGAGGTGGAGCGGCTGCGCGCCGTCCAGCTCGCCGCCATTGCCCAGCAGAAGACGCAGCCGGCGGGCCTCGCCTCGCGCGCGGTGCTCCAGCTCATCTACGGCAAGGCGCATCCTTATGGCGTTGCGGGCGGGGGCATCGGCGACACCGATACAGTCGAGGCCATCACCGACGCCGACCTGCGCCGCTTCCATCGCGGCTGGCTGGTGCCGGGCAAGGCGGAGATTTTCGTGGCGGGCGACACCAGCCTCGCCGAGATGCTGCCGCTGCTGGAAGCGCGCTTCGGCCGCTGGCCAGCCGATCGCATGGCAGCGCCCGCCAAGGACTTCTCCGTGCCCATCCCGCCGGCCAAGCCCGGCGTCTTCCTCATTGATCGGCCGCAATCGCCCCAGTCGATGATTCTGGGCGCGATGGTGACGCAGGCGACGGGCAGCGACGATCTGGTCGCCTTTGGTGCGGCCAACACCATCCTGGGCACCGATTTCCTCTCACGCCTCAATGCCGATATTCGCGAGCGGCGCGGCTGGTCCTATGGCGTGCAGGGCTATCTCTCCACGCGCCTGGGCCGCAGCCCCTTTATCGTGCAGGCGCCGGTGCAGGCAGACAAGACCGGGCCCGCCATTGCCGCCATGCTGGAAGACATCCGGGATTTCCTGGGCCCCAAGGGCGTCACTCCGGCCGAGTTCAACAAGGTG
>DASRXY010000258.1:0-6416 GCA_035654035.1 Sphingobium sp.
ACCTCTCTCACACGAGAACCTGCCTCCCATCCCAAAATGCCGCTCGGGCCGAGCATTATCGAAGGAAGGAGAGCCGTTGCCTGTCGGACTGTTGCCTCGGCAGCCTTCGGGTGAGCGGGGCGAATGTATAGCGCGCTATGCGTGGCCTCGCTTAGGGAGGCTGGCGGACGGACGCCGGAATGGGGCGCGGCCCCGCCAAGCTGCTGATCGATCCTTATGAGACCATCGACCGCGCGTTCCGTCGGGATGCGGCGTTCCATGCGCGCGGCGTGGACACAGCGCTCTGGTGCCGCGTGCCGTACGGGAGGCGCCGCTGCCGGATGTCGCAAGCGGCGCGGCGCTCCGTGCCGGGCGGGCTCCTCTGCGACGTGAATGTGCGCGGCATCGCACTGCACGGTGGTGCGAGAAGGGGCACCGCTTACTGCGGCCGCGGCGGTGCTGGAGGTCCGCTCCACACGATTGCGGCATCGGCGGGGCGGTGCCAGAGCGACCGCCGGTTCTTGGCCTGTGCAATCCGATCGGACCCGGCGCCTCGCTTGCTGAGCGAGGCGAACCGCACCTCTCCCGTTAGCGCGGGGCGCCGGCGAGGGGCAGGGTGATGTGGGCTTCCGTGCCGCCGCCTTCGCGCGGGGTCAGGGCGATTTCGCCGCCATGATCGAGCGCGATGGCGCGGGCGATGGCGAGGCCCAGGCCCACGCCGCCGGTCTCGCGGTTGCGCGAGCGCTCCTTGCGAGCGAAGGGCGCGAACATGGCCTCCACATCCTCTGGCGGCAGGCCCGGCCCCCGATCGGCGATGCGGATGCAGGCGCGCCCGTCCTGTTCGTCCAGCGCCAGACTGGCCTCGCGGCCATAAGCGATGGCGTTGTCGACCAGATTCTGCACCATGCGGCCCAGCGCCAGGCGGTCGCCGCGCACGATCAGGTCGGTACGCGGCGCGGCGCCCTGCCAGTGCACCGGTCGGCCGACATGCTGCTCGTTGGCGACGATTTCCTCCAGCAGCCCGCCCAGCTCCACGGGCTCCAGCGGCCGGTCCTGCGAGGAACCGCGCACGAAGCTGAGCGTCGTCGAGATCATCGCCGTCATCTGGTCGATGTCGCGCTGGATCGGTTCGCGCAACGTATCGTTCGCCGCCTCGATGCGGAAGGCGATGCGCGAGAGCGGAGTGCGCAGGTCATGGGCAATGGCCGCCACCATTGCCTCGCGCTCGCGCATTTGCTCGGCGATGCGGCCCTGCATGGCATTGACGGCGCGGGCCGCGACGCGCAGCTCGGCCGGCCCGTCCTCGGGCACCATCGGTGCGGAGGCATCGCGCCCCACCTGATCCGCGGCGGTGGCGAAGGCGTGGATCGGCCGTACCAGCCGCCGCGCGAACAGCCAGGCGAGCGGCAGCAGGGCCACCAGTGCCAGCAGGAAGAGCAGCGCCGTGCGCTTCTGCCAGGCGGCGATCAGCGGCCGGTCGGGTGTGTGGACCACGCGCCATTCGCTGCCGTCATAGCTGGCGGCGATGGTGCGGTTGTAGAAGAAGGGCTCGCCGCGCCAGCGCACCACGCCATCGTCGCCGGCACCGGTGCGGCGCGAGGAGCCGCTGCGGTCCGGCCGGAAATAGAGCCGCACATTCGATTCCGGTAACCCCAGGCGCTGGGCGAAATCCGCCGTCAGACCGGGATTGGCGACAAGGCCTTCCTCGGGCAGGGGCGCGGTCGGCTGATGGACGACGTCCAGCTCCGCCTTGCGCCGGTGCGGTCGGGAGCGGTCGTTCTGGAGCCGATCGACGATCTGCATCAGCGCCACGCCTTCCTGACGCGGCGGCGGAAGCAGGAAGAAATAGGCGATGCTGACTGCCTGCACGACGATGACACTGCCGGCGAGCAGCAGGAAGGTCTGGGTCAGGATCGACCGGCCGGAACGCAGGAGCATCATTCCGGCACCAGCGTGAACATATAGCCCTCGCCGCGCACGGTGCGGATTGGCGCGCGCGGGCCCAGCTTCTTGCGCAGGCGCGAGAGCGTCACATCGATGGCGCGGTCGAACATCATCGAATCCGATCCCTTGGCGAAGTCGATAAGCTGATCGCGGGTCAGCACCATCTGCGGCCGGTCGATGAAGGCCGTGAGCAGGCGGAACTCGGTGTCGGTGAGCACTGTCATCTCGATGTCCGGCGCGCTCACCGTGCGCTCGACCAGGTCCAGCGTCCATTCGCCGAAGCGCCGTACCGGCTGGCCCTGCGGATCGTGCCGGCGGCGCAGCACGGCGCGGATGCGGGCGAGCAGCTCGCGCGGATTGCAGGGCTTGGCGAGATAGTCGTCGGCGCCCACTTCCAGGCCGATGATGCGGTCCGAGTCCGAGCCCATGGCGGAGAGCATGATGATCGGCGGGCGCCGGCTGCCGCGCATGCGCCGCAGCACGGAAAGGCCGTCCTCGCCCGGCATCATGAGATCGAGCACGATGAGATCGACATGCTCCTGGGCAAGCGCTTCGTCCATCTCGGCCGCGTCGGCCGCGCCCAGCGCGCGCAGCCCGTGGCTGGACAGGAACTCGGTGATGAGCGTGCGCAGCTCGCGATCATCGTCGACGACCAGGATGGTCGGCGTGCCGTTCTCAGCGCTCATCGCGGGGTTCCCCTCCCCAATTGTTTATCCTTTTCAGCGCCGTGGTAGCGCCCGTCACCGCAAAGGCCAACCGTCGATCGCTCGGCGAGGGGAAAACCGGCACCGGGCGCATGGCTCATTCGTGCCGCAGCGCTTCGATGGGATTGAGTCCGGCGGCGCGGCGCGCCGGCACATAGCCGAAGATCACGCCGATCAGCGCCGCGAAGCCGAAGGCCAGCAGGTTGATCTGGAGGTCGAAGGTGAGCGGAATGTTCATCACGCCCGAGATCACCACCGTGAGGCCGAAGGCAAGAATCAGCCCCACCAGCCCGCCGAGCGCGGAGAGCGTCACGGCCTCGACCAGGAACTGCATCAGCACCTCGCGCTGCACCGCGCCGATGGCGAGACGGATGCCGATTTCGCGGGTGCGCTCGGTCACGGAAACCAGCATGATGTTCATGATGCCGATGCCGCCCACCACCAGGCTCACTGCCGCGACCGAGGCGAGCAGAGCAGTCATGGTGCGGGTGGCGCCGCTCAGCGTATCCGAGATCTGCTTGGCGTCGAAGATGTTGAAGCTGTCTTCCTGGCCGGGCGGCGTGCGGCGGCGCTCGCGCAGCAGCTTGGTGATCGAGGCGCTGACCGCCGTGGTGTCATAGGCCTGGTCGACCGCCACCTGGAAGGAGCGGATGTCGCGATTGCCGGTCAGGCGGCGCATCACGGCCTTGATCGGCATGACCACGCTGTCGTCCTGCCCGCCGCCAAAGCCGGCCTGGCCCCGCTTGGCCATCACGCCAACGACCGAGCAGCTGATGTCCTTGAGGCGCAGTGTCTTGCCGAGCGGATCGACATCGCGGAACAGATTTTCCTTCACTGTGTCGCCGAGCACGCAGACCGACTTGCCGGCCTGCTCCTCGGCGGCGGTGAACATCCGGCCCGAGACGATATCGATGTTGGAGGCGGCGAAATAATCGTTGGTCGTGCCGTTGACGGTGGTCGACCAGTTCTGCGCCTCGTAGACGGCCGTAACGCTGGACTGCGCCTGCGGTGCGACCCGAAGGACGCCGCCCACCTGATCCCGCACCGCCTGCACGTCTTCCTCGTCGAAGGGCTTGGGCGGCGCACCGCCGCCGCGGCCGAAGCCGCCGCCCATGCTGACGTTGAGCAGGTTGGAGCCGAGCGAACTGATCTGCGATTGCACGGACTGGGTGGCGCCGTTGCCGAGCGTCACCATGGTCACCACCGCCGCCACGCCAATGATGATGCCGAGCGTTGTGAGAAAGGAGCGCATCAGGTGCCGGCGAATGGCGCGCAGTGCGAGCAGGAAGCTGGTGACGAGCATCAGACCTTCACCTCGTTTGTTACGCGCTCTTCCACCAGTCCATCCTTGAAGCGCACGATCGTCCGGGCATATTCGGCCATGTCCGGCTCGTGCGTCACCATGGCGATGGTGATGCCCTGATCGCGGTTGAGCGAGGTCAGCAGTTCCATGATCTCCACCGATCGCTCGCTGTCCAGATTGCCGGTGGGCTCGTCGGCGAGCAGCACCTTGGGATTGGTGACGATGGCGCGGGCAATGGCAACGCGCTGCTGCTGGCCGCCGGAAAGCTCGGCGGGCGTGTGCCCGGCCCAGGGGAGCAGCCCCACCCGGTCCAGTGCCGCCAGCGCCGCCTCGCGCCGCGTCTTGCGGTCCTCGCCCCGATAGATGAGCGGCAGCTCCACATTCTCCAGCGCGCTGGTGCGCGCCAGCAGGTTGAAGCCCTGGAAAACGAAGCCGAGATAGCGCCGGCGCAGCAGCGCGCGCTCGTCATTGGTCAGCGTCTCCACATGATGGCCCATGAAGAGATAGGTGCCGGAGGTGGGCACGTCGAGGCAGCCCAGGATGTTCATCGTGGTCGACTTGCCGCCGCCCGAGGCGCCCATCACCGCGACGAATTCGCCGGCCTCGATGTCCAGGTCAACGCCTTTCAGCGCCTGAAAGGCATTGTCGCCGGTGCCGAAAACCTTCGTGATGCCGCGCAGCTGGATGATGGGCTCGCTCATCTCGCCCTCGTCACTTGCTCGCCGTCAGTTCGCCGGTCACGACCTTCATGCCGGGTTTCAGCGTCTTGCTGGTCACGATCGTTTCCGTGCCGTTGGTCGAGCCGGTGAACACCTCGTGCGGCTGGAGCTGGCCCTTGGCGTCGAGCGTGTAGATGGTCCGCCGTGAACCGCGACCGATGGCCACCTGCTTCGAGGATTCGCGGCGGAAGCGCGGCCCGGCCATCGGCATGATGCCGCCGCCGGCCTGCGGTCCGCCGGCGCCCGCACCGGCCGCACGCGGCTCGAAGCGCAGCGCGGCGTTGGGCACCAGCAGCACGTTCTTCTCCTGCGCGGTCACGATGGTCGCGGTCGCCGTCATGCCGGGACGCAGGGAGAGATCCTTGTTGTCCACCGTGAGCAGCGCGCCATAGCTGATGACGCCCGAGCTGCTGGTCGTGGCGGTGCCCGTCGTGCTGGTGTTGGAGCCGACATTGACGCGCTTGATGCTCGCGGGGAAGGTCTTGCCGGGGTAGGCGTCCACCGTAAACGTGGCGGTCTCGCCGCCTCGTACCTGGCCGACGTCGGCCTCGTCGACCTTCACTTCCAGCTCCATCTGGCTCAGATCCTCGGCGATGAGGAACAAGGTGGGCGTGTTGAAGGAGGCGGCAACAGTCTGGCCGGGCTCGACCTGGCGCGAGAGAATGACGCCGGTGACGGGCGAGCGGATGGTCGACTTGGAAAGATCGATGCGCGCGCTGGAGAGCTGCGCGGCGGCGGAGGCGACATTGGCGCGGGCCACGGCCACCTGGGCGAGCGCGCGCTGATAGTCGGCGCGGGCGGTATCCAGCTCGGTCTTGCTCGGCACCTTGCCACCTGAGATGCGGTGCACCTCTTCCTGCCGGGCGAGCTGCGCCTTGGATTGCGCCGCGGTCGCCTCGGCCTGCTGCACGCTGGCGCGCGCCGAATCGAGCGCCGCCTGGTTGCGGTTGATCGCGTCTTCCAGCTTCACCGGGTCGATCTGGGCGAGCGGCTGGCCCTGCACCACGCGATCATTCTCGTCGACCAGCACCTTGGTGATGAGGCCGGAGATTTCCGAGCCAACCGTCACTTCATTGGTGGGCTTGAGATTGCCGGTGGCGGTGACGTGGACCTCCATGTCGCCCATATGGGCTTCGCTCGTGGCGTAGCTCGTCGTCTGGCCGCCGCTGAAGCAGGAGCGCACGCCCAGTACGAGCAGGATCACCACGGCTCCGCCAATGGCCCATTTGGCCCATTTCGGTAGACGGCGCTTGTGGGTGACGCCGAGGAATTCGTCGAGCTGGGTATCGGTGCTGGTCATTGCGAACCTGTCTGGGCAGAGGCGAGCGCGGCGGGCTGCCAGCCGCCGCCAAGGGCCTTGAAGAGCTGGATTGACGCATTCGCCCGGGCGGCGCGTGCGGCGGTGTGGCTGTCCTGCGCGTTCAGCAGCGTCTGCTGGGCGTTGAGGAGCGTCTGGAAGTCGATGAGGCCGCTCTCATAACGTGCTTCGGCGAGGCGCACGGTCTCGCGTGCTGCCGTCTCGGCTGTCGCAAGCTCGGTCTCGCGCACCTTGGTGCGGTCGATGGCGACGAGCGCGTTCTCCACGTCCTGGAGTGCCACGAGAATGGCCTGCCGATAAGTCGCGAGCGCTGCGTCGGCTGTGGCCCGCTGCTGCTCCACGCGGGCGCGAAGCTGGCCGCCCTGGAAGAGCGGCGCACTGAGGCTGGCGAGCACATTGCCGATGATGTTGGTGCCGAGATCATCGAGCACGCTGCTCGACGAGGAGAG
>DASRXY010000259.1:0-2624 GCA_035654035.1 Sphingobium sp.
ATCGTGGAAGCCTATGAAGGCCGGGACGCCTGAGGTGCGCGATGCTTGAAGTGATCGTGGATGCGGGCCCCGGCTGGCCGAAGGAGGTAGACTGGGACAAGCTGGCGCTGGAGGCCGCCTGCGCCGCCTTGCGCGAGACCCCACATGGCGAGCTGATCGCCAACCCCGCGCAGGTGGAAATCTCGGTCAAGCTCTCCGACGATGCCGAGATCCAGGGCCTCAACGCCGCCTATCGCGGCAAGGACCGGCCCACCAATGTCCTCTCCTTCCCCATGATGCAGGCCGATCTGCTCGAAACCGTCGACATCGGCGACGATGGGGAGACCCTGTTGGGCGACATCATCCTGGCCCACGAGACCTGCGCGCGCGAAGCCGCGGAACGGGGCATTTCGCTCCCCGATCATGCCACCCATCTCATCGTCCATGGCACGCTCCACCTGGTCGGCTACGATCATATGGAGGAGACCGAAGCCGAGGCGATGGAGGCCATGGAGACGCGCGCCCTTGCATCGCTTGGCCTGGCTGATCCATATGGCGATAGGGGCGGCGGCGCCGCGCCCGTCGATGCAACAGGGATTTGAAGGAAGACATGTCCGAGACGGCCACGCCTGCATCCGCCAGGGATGGCGCCAAGGAAGGCGCGAAAGAGGGCGACAGTAGCAGCGACAGCGGACGAATATGGCGGGGCCTCAAGGCCCTGCTTTTCGGCGAGGACGAGAATGTCAGCCTCCGGCAGGAGCTGGAGGACGTCATCACCCAATATGACGGCGCCGACGCGCCACGCCCAATCGCGGGCGATCTGGCGCCCGTCGAGCGGCAGATGCTGCGCAACATGCTGCACTTCAGCGAGCATGACGTCGGCGATGTCGCCGTCCCCCGCGCAGACATCATCGCGATTTCACAAGACGCCAGTTTCACTGAACTGATGGCACTGTTCGCGCAAGCGGGCCACAGCCGCATCCCGGTTTATCAGGGCACGCTCGACAGCATCACCGGTATGATCCACATCCGCGACGCCTTCGCCATTCTCGCACGCGGAGAAGAGCACCCCACCTCGCTGGAGCCGCTGATCCGCCAGCCACTCTATGTGCCGCAGAGCATGGGCGCGCTCGATCTGCTGGCCGAGATGCGCGCCAAGCGCACGCACCTGGCCATCGTGCTCGATGAATATTCCGGCACTGACGGGCTCGTCACCATCGAGGACCTGGTCGAGGAGATCGTCGGCGAGATCGAGGACGAGCATGACGAGGCACCCGAGGCGATGCTGGTGCCGCTCGAGGGCGGCCTGTGGGATGCCGACGCGCGCAGTGAGCTGGAAGACGTGGCCGAAGCCATCGACCCCAAGCTCGCGGAAGTGGAGCATGATGTCGATACGCTGGGCGGCCTCGCTTTCGTCATCGCCGGCAAGGTGCCTGCGGTGGGCGATATCCTGACGCATGAGGAAAGCGGCTGGCGGATCGAGATCGTCGAGGCCGATCCCAAGCGCGTCGCCCGCGTACGCCTACACCCGCCCGAGGAACGGGAAGAGGAAACCGGCGAGTAACGCAGCGGCCGGAAACGTGTGGTCGAAGACAGCGGCGCACGATCTGTCTCGCGGGCGGCACCGGCCTTACACTGGCGAGATCACGGCCGGCGCGATGCCTCGTGTCTTGGATCAAAACGAAAGAGCGGCCGCCCCTGCTCTCTTCAATTCGCACCGGGATGGCGCGCGACGACAGGCGCATCGCGCCGTGAGCCCAGCATCGCCGTGCCGATCAAAAACCAGCTTCCCAGAAAAAGCGGCATGGCAAGAACGACGAAAAGTGCCGTCAACAGCGTTGTGAAACCGCCGGAGAGCAATCGCCGTGCAATGCTCATCAGGTCGCCTTCGAACGCGGCAACCGCGCCGCATGCGAGCAGCAGCAGGGCCAACAGCAGGAACAAGCCATAGCCGTAGCGAAACGCCCGGCGTAACCTGAGCTGTGCGATCGTTGCCTGCGGCATACCCCCTCCTGGCCCGAGCCTACCGCAATCCAAGCGCGCTGCAACAGCTTATCGCACTCCCTTGTCGTCACAGCGCAAATTTGAGGGGTATGTGGCCCGCCGGCCCGGCTCGGTCGGTTGCCTGAGGCCTTCCGCCGGACGGACGGTCTATGCCCCATTACCAGCGTGCTTGTAGCGATAGGTTCCGCGCAGATGGACCGCATCGTGCCGTCAGAGAGCCCAGTGGCTTGCCGGCAGACGATGTCCTCGCTCTGGGCCGCCGCCTCCCCCTCATCCGCGTTCAAAGCGGCATCAATGCGCCTACGACCCTGCGACCTTCCTGGCGCAGCACACCCCAGGCGCGCGCCGCGGCGCGGCTGTCCATGGCTTCGAGCCCGATCCCGCGCTCTTCCAGCGCCCGCGCCAGCGCACGGGGCGGCTGGACGAGACTGGCGCCGGTCCCCAGCAGCAGAAATTCAGGCTGCGGATCACAGGCGCAGGCGAGCAGGCGCTCGACCGCCGCGATATCCAGTGTCGCGGCACTTGCGGGCGCGTCCCACTCGGCCGCGCCCTCGGGATCGATCAGCAGCCCGCCCGGATAGATGCGTTCGCCGATGCGGAACCGCGTGCCGGCAAAGCCGGTGATGACCGGCCCGCTCGGG
>DASRXY010000260.1:0-5288 GCA_035654035.1 Sphingobium sp.
GGCGAGCATCACGTCCGTCGCCGCCATCAGCCGCGCAGGGTCCATGTCGCCGCCGTTTTCCATATAGCCGCGCGCGCCGTAGCGCAGCAGCACGAGCAGGAAGAGCACGATCATCGCCGCGCGCGAGCCCTGCTGGCTCACCGCATGCGTCTGCGGATCGACATGGATCGCCATGTGCGTGCCACGATACCAGCCGGCTGCCGCACCCGCCGCGAGTGCCAGCGCCGCATAGAGCCAGACGATACCCACCGGCGGATGCGCGACGAACAGCAGGGCGACGAGGCCGGCATAGACTGCCGGCAGCACCCACAGCCGCTCGACGCGCAATGGCCGCATCCGCCGCTCGCGCCGTATCCGTAAGGCGAGCACCAGCGCCAGCAGCCCGAAGCTGAGGATCGTGGCGACCCATTGCTGGTCGTTTTGGGGCATGGTCGTTTCTTTCCTCCGTCCGTGAGCGGGTGCAATGTCCCCATGACGCTTTTAGCGAAACCTAGGGCTTCGGGCACAGGAGATCCCAGCTTCCGCTGGGATGACGTAAGGACGCGCCCGTCTCAATGCACGCGCCGGTCCAGCTTGTTGCCATAGATCCGCCGATGCGCCGTCTCGGCGAAACGGTCGGTCATGCCAGCGATATAATCCACCACATGGCGGCTGTGCATTGGCTCCTCGACCGGGCCGCCCCTCCAGCCCTCGCCCATCAGCGCGGGCTGCGCGTGGTAGGCCTCGAACAGGTCCGAGACGACGATGCGCGCTCGATCCGCGCCCGCAAGCTGGAGGGGGTGATGATAAAGATTAGCGTACATAAAGCGCTTCAATTGCCGCTCGGCTTCGCGCATCTCGTCGGAAAAGGCCGCCATAGCCCGGCCGGCTTCGCGTATGGCCTGCGCGTCCGCGTCTTCAAGCCCGGCGGCGGCAAGATTAGCGCGGGTGGTCGCGATGAGATCGTTGACCATATTGCCGATCTGCTCGCGGACCAGTTCGCGCAGCAGCTCGGGCGCCGGCACGTCGGGATAGCGCGCGGTCACTTTTGCCCAGTTACGTGCCACCAGCGGCACTTCCAGAAGCTGCTCAAGCGCCAGGATGCCGGCGCGCAGCCCATCGTCGATGTCGTGATTATCATAGGCAATATCGTCGGCGATCGCCGCGACCTGCGCCTCCAGGGAAGGCCAAGTAGCAAGATCGAGCGGCATGGCCGCATCCGCCTCGCGCATGGCCCAGCTGGGCGCGAGAACGGGGCCGTTATGCTTGGCGAGGCCTTCCAGCATCTCCCAGCTCAGGTTAAGGCCGGGGAAGCGCGGATAGGGACTGTCGAGCAGCATCAGCGTGCGCAGGCAATGCGCATTGTGATCGAAGCCGCCGCGCCCCGCCAGCGCCTCTCCGAGCGCATCCTCGCCAGCATGGCCGAAGGGCGGATGGCCGATGTCGTGCGCCAGGCACAATGCTTCGGTCAGGTCCTCATTGAGACCGAGCACGCGCGCCACGGCCCGGCCGATCTGCGCCACTTCCAGGCTATGCGTCAGGCGGACGCGATAATGGTCGCCATCGGGCGCAATGAACACCTGCGTCTTGTGGCGCAGGCGACGGAAGCTGATCGAGTGGATGATCCGGTCGCGGTCGCGCTGGAACATGTCGCGCGGGCCGCGCTGCTCGCCGCCCGGCTCATCGTGCAGACGGCCACGACTGCTAGCGGGATCGCAGGCATAGGGCGCCAGCCGGTGAAGACCGGCGCTCACTGCGCGCCGATCTTCTTGATTTCCTCACCGGCCTCGCTCTGCCACACGAACGCATCGCCGCCGGCCTTCTTGATCGCTGCAACCACCTCACGCGCGCGCTCGGGCTTGGCATAGGGGCCGATGAGCAGCCGGTTGGTGGCTCCCCAATCGACATACCAGCCGCTTTCATCGCCAATGGCGTCCCCGTAAGTGCGGCGGAAGCGGCGCAGGTCGAAGCCGAGCGCGCTCACATTCTTGCCAGCGGCAAGCTGCACCCAGGTGCGTGCGGGATTGTCCTTGAGCTTCTTCTTGGCGGCCGCTTCCGCCTTGGCCTTGGCCTCCTTCTCGGCCTTGGCCTTAGCCTCGCGCTCGGCCTTCGCCTTGTCGGCCTGGATCTTGGCAAGCGCCTGGAGATCGACCGCAGTGGCAGGTCGCGACCGCTCCGCCTCGGGCACGGTCAGCGAGGAGAGCGCGGTAGCAAGCGTGCGCTCGGGCGTCGCCGGCGTGAGTGTGGCCGGTGCGGGCTGTGACGGTGCCGGGGTGGGCGTGACCGCACCACCCGTCAGCGTGGTCGGCGGCTGCGAGCGCGCGGGCGCCGGCGGCGGCGGCGGTGCCGCCGCTTGCGTCACTGGCGCAGGCCGCGGTGGCGCTTCCTGCGTTTGCGCCGGTGTCCGGCTCGGCGACGCTGCCGCGGCCTGCGCGGCCGCGCTCGCCGCTCGGTTTCGCTCGCGCCGCGTGGTGGTGGCCTTGCGCTCGGCCCTGGCGGGCGCGGCCGGCTTCGTTTCGCGCGCCGCGACTGTCGCCGGGGCCTGAGCGGGCACGGCCAGACGCAGCACATTGGCAGGGAAATCGCCGTAATGCGCGGCAGCAGCCTTCTGCGCAGGCGTGAGCAGCGACACACGGGCCATATAGGGATCGAGCGCATCGGCCAGGCCCTTGGGCATCACGCTCTGGGTGATGTTGCGCGCTTCGCCAACCCGACCGTTCATCGCATAGATGAACGCGCGGAAGCGCCAGGCTTCGCGATCGCCGGCAGTCAGGGCGGGCTCCAGCAGCTTGTCCGCCTCCGCCAGATGACCCGAGATGCCGAGCGACACGGCGTAACGGATCACTGTCTTGCTGTCGCCCGGATTGGCCCGCAGCGCCGCCTGATAGTCGCGCTGCGCCTTGGCTTGCTGCCCCGTCAGGTCGTAAGCGAGCCCCCGGTCGGCCAGATTGTTGCCGATCGGCTCGCCCAGCGCTTCGGCCGCGTCGTAATTAGCGGCTGCGTCCTCCGGCTGCTTGAGCGCGAGCTGCACGCCGGCGAGCCCCATCTTGACGCGTCCTAGCCGGGGATTGACGGTATTGGCGCGCGTGAAGAAGCCATTGGCGGCTTGCACGTCCCCTAGGTCGAGCGCGGCCTGGCCGGCGCCGAGCAGCGCATCCACATCCTGCGGATTGCGCGCGATGCGGGAGAGATTGCTGTTGAGCCGCTCGACGGCGGCCGCCGGCGGCAGTGGCTGCACCACAGCGCCGCTCTGGGCCTGAAGGGGGGATGACAGCCCAAGAGACGGCACGACGAGCGCCGCCGCCATCATCCAAATCGTCCGTGTCACGCGCCCTCTTCCTTTCGGCGCCGGAGCCGCCGCCACGCGGCGCTCCGGTCCCGTCGACCTACTGATTGTTCTGGCGATTGAGGAAGCGCGGCACTTCAAAATCGCTGTTGCGTCCGCGATTGCCGTCATCGTCGTCCTCGCTGCCCCGCGCGTTGCCGCGCGCGAGCTGCGACATGCGCTCGAAGAGCGTGCCGCCCACGGAGCGGGATGCAGGTGCCGGCTCAGGTTCCGGCGCGGGTACGGGCTCTACGACCGGCTGCACGATGTCTTCCAGAACCAGTTCGTCCTCGCCGGTGATGTCGTCGAACGTCGCGACAGGCGGCGGCGCGGCGGCGGCAGCAGCGGCAGGCGCCAGCGCGTCGTCGCCCTTGTCCCCGTCTGTCTCACCCAGAACGAAGTGCTGGGCCGGCGGCTCAGCGGCGGGCTGCACCGCTGGGGTCTCGCGCACCGGAGCGGCAGATGCGGCTGCGGGGGCGGCCACCGTTGCCGGCGTGATCTGCGGTTTGCTCATCTGAACCGGACGGGCCAGGCCCGCGCTCATTTCACCCAAGCGAAAGGGCTGGCTCTTGGGTTCGCTGGGCGCCACGCCTTCCATGTCGATGCCCGTGGCAACCACGGAGACGCGGATACGTCCGTTGAGATTTTCGTTGAAGGCGCTGCCCCAGATGATGTTGGCATCGGGATCGACCAGCTCGCGGATATAGTTGGCGGCTTCGTCCACTTCCATGAGCCGCATGTCCTCGCCACCGGTGATCGAGACGATGACCCCCTTGGCGCCGCGCATCGAAACGCCGTCGAGCAGCGGATTGGCAATGGCCTTCTCAGCGGCCTCGAGCGCGCGACCGTCGCCCTCGGCCTCACCCGTTCCCATCATTGCCTTGCCCATTTCCTCCATCACCGAGCGCACGTCGGCGAAGTCGAGGTTGATGAGGCCCGGCATGACCATGAGGTCGGTAATGCCCCGGACGCCCTGCTGGAGCACTTCGTCCGCCATAATGAACGCTTCCTTGAAGGTCGTGTTCGGGTTGGCGATCAGGAAGAGGTTCTGGTTGGGAATAACGATGAGCGTGTCGACGTGCTTTTGCAGTTCCTCGATGCCGGCCTCGGCCGAGCGCATGCGGCGCGAGCCTTCGAAGGTGAAGGGCTTAGTGACGACACCGACGGTGAGCACGCCCTTTTCCTTGGCGGCCTTGGCGATGACCGGCGCCGCGCCCGTGCCCGTGCCGCCTCCCATGCCGGCAGCGATAAAGCACATGTGGACACCATCGAGCATCTCCAGCACTTCGGCGATAGTCTCTTCTGCGGCGGCGCGGCCGATGTCGGGCCGCGAGCCAGCGCCCAGACCCTCGGTAATGCGCGGGCCGAGCTGGATGCGGCGCTCCGCCGGCGAGGCATTGAGCGCCTGCGCATCGGTATTGGCGACGATGAAATCGACCCCGTCCACCTGCGCCGCGATCATGTTGGCGATGGCATTGCCGCCCGCGCCGCCAACACCGATTACGGTGATCCGTGGCTTGAGTTCGTCCACATGGGGCGGACCGATTTCAATGCTCATCTAGATAATCTCCTCCGGGCGCCATGTGCGCCGTTCTTGATCGGGTTTCATGCACCAGTTGCTGGCCCAATTCATCCCCCTTTTTTGGCCAGCCGACCAAAAATCAGGATGGGCGGGGGCCCGTTTTCTGCTTCCCCCGCGGCGGCCCGCGCCGCCCGCTCGCGACGTCGCACATCAATAGGCCGTGCGCATCGTCGAGAACAAGCGGCGGATCGCCTCGGACCAGCGCGCCCGCGTCGGCGAGGTGAGTGCCGCGCCATCGAAGCGCAGGTCCACCCGGTCCGTCGCGGCATGGAAGGCGAGGCCCGCCAGCGTCGAGAAAGCGGGCCCGCGATGCGCCTCGGGCAAGCCGTCAAGCGCCTTGGGCTTGCCGATGCGCACGGCACGGCCGAGCGCCGTCTGCGCATAATCCGCAATGCCCTTGAG
>DASRXY010000261.1:0-12738 GCA_035654035.1 Sphingobium sp.
CGCCACCGGGCCCGGCGAACCGGACGGGAGGAACCGGCGAAATCTAGTTTTCGACGGGCTCCCTCGACAAGAACTATATTTTTACCAGCAACGGGAACCGGGGGGAATACCAGACGTTGTTCGCCAAGGCCGGTGTCCATGACCTCAGGACAAACCGCCACCAAAAAGGTCGGCTCCCGTTCGCTCCACCCCCGCATCAGCGGGAGCCGACCACCCCCCTTTTCTCTCTGCCGCAAATGCGCTCGGGCTGCCTTCTCCGCCCCTCCGCTCGCCTCGCGCGGGGGAACCGGCCGTTGCGGCCTCCGTTTTCCCGGCAACTCTGAACTCACCAATGGAGAGAGCGCCATGGCCAGAAAAATGGTTGATATGATGCGAAATCCCCACGCGACGCGCGTGATCGAGCAACTGCGGGACAGCGGATCGCGGTTTGCGTCATCCACTCTGCCCGGATTGGCGCACTCCGCGCGGGAAACGGGGCGCTCGGTTGCGGACCTTGCGCAATCCGCAGGCCGCTCAGTGGTCGACCGGATGCCCGGCCACAGCACTACGCCGCTCCGCCGCGCCGTCTCGGGCGGCATGTGGCGGTCGGCCAGGCGGCTGGCTGCGCGACATCCGGTCATAACACTGGCCGGCGGTCTTGCCGTGGCAGGTTTGGCTCTGGTCGTTGGACAACGTATGAGGGCGGCCCGCGAGGAACGCGCCCTGCGTGAAGGCGATCAGGCCGAGCGCGAGCGGACACAGGAGCGGCGCTTCGATACGGTCGAGAGGCTCGCGGCCAAGACGCGCGGAATGCAGCGGCGAGCGCCAAAATCCGGCCTGAGCGACTCCAGCGTGGACAACGCCGCGCAAGCGAACATTGAGGGCGTGAGTTGAACGCGCTGCGAGAAATGGCTGGGAAGGGCACCCTCTGAAACGGTGGCCGGACTGGGCTTTTAGATGTTGTGCCTTTTAAATGTTGCGTATGGCTCACACGCCTGTTCGGACCGGCCTCGCCTTGAATGGCGAGGCCGGCGGCGCATCTAGCGAATGCTGCCCTTGCGGACGAGATTGACGATGGCGAGCAGCACGACCGCGCCTACCAACGAGATGAGGAAGGCGCCAATGCTGAGCGGCGCCTGATTGATGGTACCGCGGTTGAACACAAGCCCGGCGAGCGCGGCGCCCACAATACCCACCACAATGTTGAGCAGAATGCCCTGCTGTGCATTGGTGCGCATGATGATGCTGGCAAGCCAGCCGACGATGCCGCCGATGATGAGCCAGAGGATGATGACCATGGCCGTCTCCCTTTTCGAGTTCGGGCGCAGAGAGCCGCAGAGGCGCGGGGCTGCCCCGCTCCGGAACACGCGATGGCCTCCCCCGGTTCCGCGTCGGCTGCACGACAATTCCGGAGGTGCCGGATGACAAGCGCGCCGGCTTCTGGCATCCGCGCCGAGGAACAGCGACAGGCAGCCGCACAAGGGGAATCATGGCATGACTTCGATCGGGATTTTCGGCGCGCGCGGCCGCATGGGTCAGGCCATTGCCCTTGCCGCCGCCGAGGCAGGGTTGAATGTAGCCGGCGGCACGGACGGCACGGCGGGCGGCACCATCGGCGCGGGCGGCGCGCTTATCACTACTGATCCGGCCGCACTGGCCGGCGCTGCGGACGTGCTCATCGACTTCTCCGTGCCTGCCGCGCTGGACGCCAATCTTGCGGCTTGCATCGCGGCCGGGAAGCCGCTGGTCATCGGCACCACTGGCCTTGCTGAGCATCATCACGCCGCCATCGATACGGCAGCTCAGAGCATCGCGGTCCTCCAGACCGGCAACACCTCGCTCGGCGTCAACCTGCTCGCCGCGCTGGTGCGCGAGGCGGCACAACGGCTGGGCGACGACTGGGACATCGAGATCGTCGAAATGCACCACCGCCACAAGGTCGATGCGCCCTCGGGCACTGCGCTGCTCCTCGGCGAGGCAGCGGCAGCGGGTCGCAATGTCGCGCTGGCAACGCACAGCGCGCGGGCGCGCGACGGCATGACCGGCCCGCGCAAGGCCGGCGACATCGGCTTCGCGGCGCTGCGGGGCGGATCGGTCGCGGGCGATCATATGGTGATTCTGGCCAGCGAAGGCGAACGCATCGAACTGGGCCATCGTGCGGAAAATCGCGGCATCTTCGCCCGCGGCGCCGTCAAGGCCGCGACATGGATCGCCGGACGCGCGCCGGGCCGCTACGGCATGGCGGACGTGCTGGGGCTCTGACCCGCATATGGCCGCGCGGCAACTCAGTCGAGCGCAGGTCTTCGCGCTCTTCTCCCGGCTGGCGGAACTGAATCCCGCCCCCACCACCGAACTCGCCTACGGCAACGATTACCAGTTGCTGGTGGCAGTGGTGCTCTCCGCGCAGGCGACCGACGTGGGCGTCAACAAGGCGACCCGCAAACTCTTTGAGACGGTGACGACACCCGAACAGATGGTGGCGCTGGGCGAAGAGGGCCTCAAGGCGCATATCCGCACCATCGGCCTGTTCAACACCAAGGCGAAGAATGCGATCGCCCTCTCGCAAGCCTTGATCCGGGACCATGGAAGCGCCGTGCCGCGCGACCGCGATATCTTGACCAGCCTGCCAGGCGTGGGAAGAAAAACAGCCAATGTGGTGATGAATACCGCGTTCGGCGAAGAAACTTTCGCGGTCGACACGCACATCTTTCGGGTTGCGAACCGAACCGGTCTAGCGCCGGGCAAGACTGTGCTGGCGGTGGAGAAGGGGCTGGAGAAACGGGTTCCACAGCCATTTCGGAGGGATGCCCATCATTGGCTGATCCTGCACGGGCGCTATGTCTGCAAGGCGCGCAGGCCGGAATGTTGGCGCTGCGCGATCAACGACATCTGCCTCTACCCGGACAAGACTCCGGCACCAAATTAGAAACCATATCGGTTTATTCAGACCTGTCCTACATGATCGGCTGCTTGGCCTGACGGGCGGCGCGGCGCTTGTGCCGCCACGCTTCAGGGAAAGGCGCCTTCGCAATGTCCGACCGTTTCGAGAATCTGATCGACACGCCTTCGCAGCCCGCTCGGCTGGCCTTCGCCATCACGCCGCACGCAACCGACGCCATCGACCCCCTCCCCAAGGCCATCTTTGTCGGCACCAGCGGCGATCTGGTGGGGCGCCCCGCGGACAGCAGCGCGGACGTGACGTTCCGCAATTTGCAGGCCGGCCAGATCCTCGACGTGCGCCTCAGCCACATCCGGGCCGCCGGCACCACTGCCGCCGACATTATAGGCCTGGCATGAACCGGCCGCTCTACGGCTTCGGCCCGGCCCGCGCGGCGCGGCGCCAACTGGCAGGCGGCACGCCCACCCCGACGCCAACCGATGTTCGCGACGGACTGGTGCTGGACTGGGACGTGGACGACCTCACCGGCACGCCCGACGCACCTTATTCCGGTATTTGGCTCGACCGGGTGGCCGGCGCCCCGTTGAGCAACAGCGACAGCATCTCCCAACCCACGCTTCGCTCCGCCTTTGCTGATCTTGGCGGACGCAACGCCCTCTATACGGCAGGCGGCAGGCATCTCGTCATGGGCAGGCCGACCGCGCTGCTGGATGCACTGGCGAACAACAATAACGCGACCGGCTGCACGCTTGTCATGATCTGCCGCCTCACTCCCGGTGTCACGGGCCAGTGGCACGCGCTGTTCTCGCCATCCAGCAACTCAGACAACCGGAACGTGGTCATGTCCGCCAGCCATGTCGGGCAACCGAACGCGCTGACCGACGTCTCGCTGGTGGGCAGTCCGGCGATCGGCGGCTTCTATGTCGTCATCATGCGCTCGCGCACGCCCCCTGGATCGAGCAACAGGCAGTGCTCGATGATGTATAATGGTCATGTCGTGAATACGAACACCATGGCCCCGCATGCCTCCGCCGATTATCGCTATGGCGCGGCCAGCTATAATTCGAATTACGGGATCATTGGCGAGTTCGCGGACCTGCGCGTCTATAACCGCGCAATCAGCAACGCCGAGGCGCTGCGCCTGACCAAATATTTCTGCCACAAGTTCGGCCAGCCCCTGCCGTGGGCCGGCGCGCCCTATTACGCGATCTTCGACGGCGACAGCTACTCGTCCCTCTCCGCGAACAATTGGGTGCTCAAGCTCGCCCGGACCGGGCACGTGCCCTGGTACTCAATGGCTAACGTGGCCAACCCAAGCCGCAACATCGACCAGATGGAAGCGATGATCCCCTGGAACTTCACCGGCGTGGCCGAGGAAGTCGGCTTGCCGCTGCTGGTGGCGACGCAGGAATATTACAATCAGGGCGGTGACAAGCTGGCGGCGATGCAGCGCTATCTGGGCACGCTGCGCGCCGCGCTGCCGAGCGGCACGCCCATCATGGTGATGGACGCCTGGGATAATGGCCAGGTCGGGGACACCGCTCGCGCGCCCTATAATGCCGGGCTGGCGACGTCCACAGACCTTTGGGACGTGCTGGTGCCGATCAGCGCAACGACCGAGATGGGTGTGGAAGGCGCCTGTCCGGAAGCCGGCGGAGATTATACCGGCTCGTATTTTGGTGATGCTGTGGGCCACCCGTCTGGCCTCGGCACCAGCTTCGTCGCCGACTATTGGCGCGGTGCGGCTGCCGGATACACCACCGATTATTGGGGCCTCGGCGAGGCGCTGCTCTAGCCATGTGGACCTATAAGCAATCCACCGGCGATCTCTTCCGCGAAGGACGGTTCGTCGCCCGGGGTTATAGCGGTCGCGAGTGGGGCAAGAACAATCCGCAGGCGCAGGCTGCACGCGGCATCGGACCCATTCCATGTGGACACTGGCGCATGATCAGCCTTTACGACAGCCGGTCCGTAGGTCCGCGCACTATCCGGCTGGATGCGCTGGACGATACCCCCGGTGATGACCGGCATGCGCCCACCGGCCGCACCGCCTTCCGCATCCATGGCGACAGCCTGCGCACGCTGGGCACCGCGAGCCATGGCTGCATCATCCTGCCGCGTGCCATGCGCCTCGCCATGTGGCAGAGCGGCGACCATTTTCTCGAGGTGGTGCCATGATCCCCGAGCCTGTCCAGGCGCATCGCTCGGATCGTCGGCGCGACTGGGGGCTGCTCTTCCTGGCCGGCGGCGGCATCGCCATGACCGCCTATGCGGGGGCGGCTCTCTATCTGGTGCGCGCGGTGGCGGACCTCGCCTTCTGGCTGGGCATGGCGGCCATGGGTCTGATCGGCGTGGTGCTGACGGGCTTTGCCGGACTTGTCGTCAAGCGCACGCTGCGCATCGGCCGCGACGGGCTGGAAGTGGCGGACATTGTGCCGGGGGAGGAGCACTCGTGATGCCCGGCTGGCTGGCGCGCCTGCTGCCATCCGCTGCTCTGACGCTCGCGCTCGTCGGCGCATTGTGGTGGCTCGACCAGCGCGGCTATGCGCGCGCCATAGCGGAGCGCGACGCGCGCGACGCAGCGCTGCTCGGCCAGCTGCGCGAGACGCTGCGCCAGAACGAACGCCGCCTCGCTGCCTCCATCGCCGAGACGGCCGCCACCTATGAACAGCAGCGCGCGACAATTGCGCGCACGCAAGCCACCCTCGACACTCTGATTCGCGAGGAGATCGCCCGTGATCCGCGCCTTTCCGATCCTGCTGCTGGGCTTACTCCCGGCCTGTTCGATGCCGTCAACCATGCCCGCGCGGCTGGCGCCTGTGCCGCCGCCGCTCCCGGCCGCCTTGACTGCGCCCTGCCCGCCACTGCCCCCGCTACGCAATCCCACGATCGCTGAGCTGGCGGCGGCGGACATTGCGGCCGCGCTCGCTTATGCCGATTGCGCCGCACGCCATGCCGGCGCAATCAATGCCTATGCGGCCGCCCGGGACGAAGCGCTGCGCTGGGACGACGCAAAAGCGTATTAGCTGCGCCACGTCCGGCACCAGCGCGCGGAAAAATAGCGCGCTATCCCGCAGTGCCGCCTTATCATCCACGCAATCTTAACCGCGCCGCGCTAGCGCCGCGAAGCATTGGCGAAGACTTGTTTCAGCCATAGGCGCATTGTAGAAGATCGCGCACGGAAAGTCAGTCCGCTGGCTGCAATCGACACTGAACAAGAAGGGGGGAGGTGCTCGGTGATGACGTTTCTCCCGCAGCCGCCAGCCCGCGTCGCCACGAAAGCCCGACCTTGACTATCCGCCTCATCGCATCCCCGCCTCGAAGGAGCCCGGCCTGCCGCGCCGCGCCGCCTCCGACGCGCCAGCCTTCACATCCCGTCTCACGCCTTTTTCCCGGAGAACATGCATGTCCAAAATGACGAGGGTTTCCCTGATCGCCGTCACATCGGTGGCGCTCATGTTGAGCGCCTGCCAGAAGAAGGCCGAGGGCCAGGTGGTCGCCGTTGTCAATGGCGAAGAGATCACGCTGAGCGAACTCAACGCCGAGATTGGCGACCTCAACATTCCCGCCAGTGCGGACAAGACGCTGGTGCGCGCCGAAGTGCTCCAGCGGATGGTCGAGCGCCGGCTGATGGCCCAGGCCGCCAAGGACGCCGGACTGGATCGCGACCCCACCTATATTAACCAGGAACGCCGCATGAAGGAGCGGCTACTCGTCAGCCTCTACGGCAAGAAGGCCTTCGACACGGTCGAGGTGCCCAGCCAGGCGAAGATCGACCAGTATATCGCCGCGCATCCCGACATGTTCGCGGAGCGCAAGCGCTACCGGCTGGACCAACTCATGTTCGACATCCCCTCGGACGTCAATCGCATGAAGGAGCTGGATTCCGCGCACTCGATGGCGGACGTGATCGCCGTCCTCAATCGCTGGGGCGTGCAGTTCCAGCGCGGCACAGGCGCACTGGATTCGGCGCAGGTGCCGGCCGAGACCATGAAGCGCATTACCGCGTTGCCCCCGGGTGAGCCCTTCATCGTGCCCAATGGCGGCAAGGCTGTGGTGAGCGTCATCACTGCCAGCGAGCCCATCGTTCTCACCGCCGAGCAGGTCCGTCCGATGGCGGCCCAGGCCATCCGCAACGAAGAACTCAACCAGATCGGCCAGCAGCGGCTCGCCGAAGCCAAAGCGAAGGCCAAGATCGAATATCAAACCGGCTATGAACCGCCGGCGGGCAACAACGCCGCCGCCAGCGTCGTGAGCGAGGCGGCCTCGAACAGTGCGGAGGCGCTGCCCAAGGCGCAATAAGGCACACGAGTCTGGTTCAGCAGAGCTGAAGCAGACACGGCACGGCGGATCAGGGCGCCTCCACCAACATGGATCAAACCCGGGGCACTTCAGCCAATGTCATGAAAGGGGGCTGCCGAGACCGGCGGCCCTTTTCATGCGGGTCGTTTCGCTAGGTCGATCGCGGCGGGACAGTGCACACCGCAGGCAAGCACGGGTTCGCGCAGGCACGCGCATCGGCGCCTTTTGCGCGGATCGCCTCCGTCCATTGAGGAGAGGCCGCCGGCCCGGTTCCGGCCGGCGGAGCGCTCAAGCCCGCAAGCGACTTATTGGCCGAAGCGGCTGTGCCATTGGCCGGCGCGCTCGGCCTCGATTTCGCGGACGGCCTGCCTCTTTCCCTTGACCATGGCCCGGCGCTGAAAGCGGCGAATGAAGGCGCGCAGTTCGGGATCGGAAAGCTGCGGCGTGCGGTCGATCATCGCGCCGAAATAGCCACGCAGCATGTGCAGCCCACCGGTCAGATACGGCTTGTGCGTCAGCCGGTAGAGCGCCGTGGCGGTAAAATAGACAGGATCAGATCCCATGAAATACTGGCCGAAGCCGTGGCGAGCGCGGCCAACCAGAATGTTCTGCTGGCTGGAACCCATTGGCCGCAGATGCTCGAATCGCAGGTCCGCATCATCCCAGCTGCGCGCGATCCAGCCAAGCTGGCGCGCCTTGTGGCAATCGATCCCATCCCACATCACTTCGCGTACGAAGCCGCCAATGTCCTGGAAGCAGGCAACACGATAGAATTTCGTCATGCCCACCGACATTTCGTCGCCGCACCGCTCGCTGATCCAGTTCCCGCGCGCATCGCGGAAATAAGGCTTACCGCTGGCCGTACCGAGTCGCGGATCGGCCTCCATGCGGTCCATCAGAATCTCGAAATAGCGGGGCGGCAGATCGAGATCGACGTCGAGCTTGCACAGATAATCGGCCTGCGTGAGGTCGACATGGGCAAGGCCCGCATAGAAGGCCTCGATGACGCCCGGCCCCACCGCGCGGTGCCCCCGATCGGGCTTGGGAACCACCTTGATGAACGGATGCTTCGCTGCGTAGTCCGCCAGGATCTGCGGGGTCTCGTCGGTCGAGCCATCGTCGACGATGATCCACAGGGCGGGCGGCTCGCTCTGCGCGATCACGCTGTCCAGCGTTCGGCGCAAATAAGCCGCCTCATTCCGGCAAGGCGAGATGAGGACGTAGCGACGCCCGGAGGCAGGCTGGAGACTGGACGGCATAAAGGCCCTCAAGCGACGGGGAGGATTGCTGTACCAACGCGCATAACGGCAAGACAAGACCAGTCGGTTAATCCGCTGCACCGCCCTGCCGCATCCACAGGGCGGAACGTACCGATTTCGCGCTTGCCTTTCTCGGCCCCTCCCCGCTCTAAGGGCCGGGAACAGCCGGCAGCAGGATCGGCGCGGGAGGGGAATAAAATGGCCAAGAGGCGGCACAGGGGGCAATGACAGAGCGGCAGGGTATTCGCAGCTGGGGCGGCTTCGTCCTTGTGCTGCTCTCGCTGGTCGTTGAAGGCTTCGACCTGCAGGCAGCCAACATGGCGGCGCCGTCCATCGTCACGGATTTCGGCATCACCCGCGCCGACATCGGCCCGCTGCTGAGCGCCAGCCTGGCGGGCGTGCTGCTCGGCGCCATGTTTCTCGCCCCGCTCGGCGACCGCTGGGGCCGGCGCGCAATCATCATCGGCAGTTGCGCGGCTTATGGCGTCATTTCGCTCCTCGCCGCCGCCGCGACCAGCATCCCCCAGCTCGTGCTGTGCCGCTTCCTGATCGGCATCGGCATCGGCGCGGTCCTGCCGAATGCCCTCGCTCTGGCAGGCGAACTCGCGCCGCCGCGCCTGCTTGCCAGCGCGACGGGTATGATCGGCATCGGCATCACCTTCGGCGGGACCATCGCTGGCGCGGTGGCGGCGACCCTGTTTCGCATCGGCCATGGCTGGCAAAGTGTGTTCATCGCCGGCGGCGTGCTCCCGCTCGCCATCGCCGCGCTGCTCTGGTTCGGCCTGCCGGAGAGCCCCGCGCTCAAGGAACGAAGGGAGCGTGAACCCTCCGGCGGCACGGTCGCGGCGCTGCTCACGCCGGCGCATCGCGGCAAGACGCTGGCCATCTGGGGCGCCTTCGCACTGGTACTGATGGTCGCCTATCTGCTCACCGGCTGGATCCCCCTGATCATCAAGGATCACGGCTATACCGCAAGCGAAGCGACCTGGATCGCAACCGTCGGCCATGGCGGGGGCATGATCGGCGGCGTGGTTGCCAGCCTGCTGCTGGCGCGCTGGCAGTGGCCAGTGGTCGCCGTGTTCGCCACTATCGCCGCCGTCACCATGGCACTGCTCGCCGCCGCCGACTGGGGCACGGTGGCGCTGACGCTGCTCATCATCGTGCAGGGCATCTTCACCGTCGGCACGCAAAACGCGCTCAACGGCTCGGCCGGCGCCACCTATCCAGCCAATATCCGGGCGCTGGGCCTGGGCTGGGCGCTGGGGCTGGGCCGTGTCGGCTCCATTCTCGGACCGCTGGTGGGATCGGCCGCGCTCCTGCTCGGCCTGGGCGCGGCGCGCCATTTCTTCATTCTGCCGATCGCGCCGCTGCTCATCGCCGCGCTGCTCGCCATCTATCTGAGCCGCGTCGCCCGCAAGGAGAACCAGCCATGACCCAGACATTGCGCCTCATCGCCACCGAGGAAGCCTGGTCGATCCCCGAGGTCGCTGCCGAACTCAGGACAGTGGCCCGCTCGCCCTCACAGAGCCTCGACAAGCTGCTGGTGCGCGGCATCTACGATGCGCGACCGGAACTGGGCGGCTATGATGCCATGGATTTCCTCTCCGGCCTGCTCGATGTGGAAGAGAAGCGCCTGCCGCAAATGGACGCGCTGGGCGTGGACATGCACCTGCTCTCGCTCACGGCGCCGGGCGTGCAGATGTTCGATGCGGACACAGCCTGCGACCTGGCCCGCCTCGCCAACGACCGAATGGCCGACATCTGCCGTAAATATCCCACGCGCTTCGCCGGCCTTGCCAGCTTCGCCCCGCACAGCCCCAAGCGCGCCGCCCGGGAGATCGACCGCGCGATGGGCGAGCTCAAGCTCAATGGCCTCATCGTAAACAGCCACACTTATGGCGAATATTTCGACGACCCCAAATTCTGGCCGATCCTGGAGGCCGCGGAGGCGCACGATGCCTGCCTCTACATCCACCCGCGCGCTGCCTCCGATACGCTCAAGGGTCCGCTCCAGGATTACGGCATGGACAGCGCCACCTGGGGCTACGGCGTGGAGACGGGTACACATGCAGTGCGGATGATGGCGGGCGGCGTGTTCGATGCCTTCCCCCGGCTCAAGATCTGTCTGGGCCACATGGGCGAGGCTCTGCCCTTCTGGATTTGGCGCCTCAATTTCATGAACAGCCGCGCCCAGACCGCCGGCCGCGCCCGCAAGACCCAGCGCAGCATGGCCGAATATCTCCAGGACAATTTCGTCTTCACCACCAGCGGCGTGGAGGACGACCTGGCGCTGCGTTACACCATCGACAAGATGGGTATCGACAATGTGCTCTGGGCCATCGACTATCCCTATCAGCCGATGGCGCCGGCCGTGGATTTCATCCGTAACTTCCCCTGCACCGACGCCGAGCGGCACGCGCTTTGCCATGGCAATGCCGAGCGGCTCTTCCACATCGCACCGCAGTGAAGGGGCTGGCTCTGCCGCGCGGCTAAACTGGCTCGTGCCCCGAAGACGCGGCCTGCCCCATACCGCCCTGGGCCCCTGCCTATGCAGGAGCGCGGTGCATTTTTGGTCGGACCAACGCGAGCGTGATTTCGAGCCAGATTAGATCCTCTGACACCCGCGAAATCACGGCGACAAAGGCTCATCTCTTAGTCCCCGCTCTTTTAAAGGAGGGTTGGGGTGGTGATGGACGCTTCCGACTGAGCGCTCCGCGCGCGATGTGCGCATCGCCGCCATCCACTGAAGACGAGGGCGGAGTTTGTCATGCCAAGCCGCACCAACCGGCAGACGAACGCCCTGTCGTCCGCTCAGCCGTTCATTCGAAGAAAGCGATGCTCCGACATTCGATGCTTTCGCGAGGCTGTGCATTGGGCAGGCTGGTGTCCCAGAAGGCGGTGTGCGGCACGCGCCAGGCGCCGGTCTGCTCGCTATCGTGGAACTTGAAGAGCAGTGCCTCATCGCGAACCATGTTGGAGAAATACCACCAGCGATGATCCGGGTTGTGCCGGAAGATGGCGGCGGCCATCTGATTCTCGTCGTCCATCGGCGCGAACATCGCGTCACCCTCGGGAATCTTGTCGACCACCCACAGGACGTTAGGCGTGCCCTCATCGGCGCGCACGCTGCGCCCGTCGCACAGCGCCAGCGGACAATCCTGCGGCGGCGGCGAATAAGTGCGCCAGAAGCTGGAGATGATGAAGCGCTTGAAGCCGGGGCCGCCCGGGCGCGCCTTCTCGTACATGCGCCGGGCCGCCTTGAGCTGACGCGGCGGATCGGTGTCAACATGCACTTCGCCCGCGGGCGGCTGCACACCGGCGCGGTGCTGATAGGGCTCGTCGACGCCGCGTTTCTTCTGCCGGCTGGCGACGTCGCCCGAAGTACGGACCATCCAGCCCATCGCCGCCACCACATCGGCGCCGGTCGCCTCCTGCACATAACGCTCCACCTCGCCGGGATAAACGCGCTCGACGCCCTCGACATCGGCAAAGTCGCGCACCTGCGTGGGCGCGTCGAGCAGCGTGAAGCCCTGCCGCTCCAGCGTGAAATGATCGCGGATCGTGCGCGCATCGCGAATGGTGGTGAGAAAGGGGCCGTAGCTGCCGGTGTTCACTTCCACGCCAGCCGACACGAAGCGACGATTGATGTCCGGCCCCGGCAGCAGATAGGTAAGCTGCGCCTCGACGGTGCGGACATTGTCCTCGATATCGAGCGTCTGCGCGGACATGCTTCTCTCTCCTTCGTCTCTCATTGCGGGCTTTGCTGGCAGCAAGCCGGCGCCTATGATCCCGTCTGGCCAACTCAGCACAAGGGGCAGGCGATGAAAAAGGGCTATGTCGACAATATCGAGCGCGTGACCGAGCAGAATGACGATTTCCGCCGGGTGCTGTATACCGGCCACAATCTCCAGCTCGTCGTCATGACCATCCAGCCGGGCGAGGAGATCGGCCAGGAAGTCCATGACGACCGCGACCAGTTCTTTCGCATTGAGGCCGGCACCGGCGAAATCTGGATCGACGGCGTCTGCCATCAGGTGAAGGCCGACGATGGCATCATCGTGCCGCAAGGCGCTGAGCATAATGTCGTGGCGACGGGTAGCGAGCCGCTGCGGCTCTACACCATCTACGGCCCGCCGGAGCATATCGACGGCACGGTGCACCGCACCTGCGCCGAGGCAAACGCGAGCCACGAGCATTTCGACGGGCGCACGACCGAATAGCCCGTCCCGCGCGCCCGTCCCCTTCGTCCCACGGCACATCCGGGATGGCCGAAGAAGGGTCGTTGGCAGCCGCCGCAGC
>DASRXY010000262.1:0-5504 GCA_035654035.1 Sphingobium sp.
TGGCGAGGGCTTTTCGGACCGGCTGATGCAGCGCCTCGGCCGCTTCGCGCGTGATCGCGTCCCGCCGCGGCTGCGCGCCTTTCGCGATGCCTATGAGCATCATCTGATCCTCAAAGTGGCGGGCGAAGGCATAGCGGAAACGCGCGCCCATCTCTCTCGCGTCTTTCCCTCCGCCACCGGCGACAGTTTCGAATGCACCCCGCGCGAAGGCGCGCGCGCCTTTCTGCTGCGCTTCGCGGCGGCGAGCGCGGCAGTGCGCTACCGGGCCGTTCATCGCCGTACAGTCGGAGACATTGTCGCGCTGGACGTGGCGCTGCCCCGCAATGCCGAGGCATGGGTGGAGCATCTGCCGCCCGAGATCGCGGATGCGTGCCTCCTCCGGCTCTATTACGGGCATTTCTTCTGCCATGTGTTTCATCAGGATTATCTGGTGAAGCCGGGGGTCGACCCGCATGCACTGGAGGCGCAGATGCTTGCCCTGCTTGATGCGCGCGGGGCCGAATATCCCGCCGAGCACAATGTCGGCCATCTCTATCCCGCCAAGCCGGCGCTGGCGGAATTCTATCGCACGCTCGATCCGCGCAACCAGCTCAATCCGGGACTCGGCCAGACTGGCAAGGCCCGCTTCTGGCACGCGCACTGAATACCCCTACCGATATACAGTTCCTGTAGCCCGTCGCGGCCAATCGAGCATGTTCGACGCGGTCAACGCGACTCTTGACCTTCTCATCGGAAAATCTGTATACAGTTCTCGACAGGAGGATCGATGAACGACAGCTCGCCCGCGCGGCGCTTGCGGTCCAGGGCGTGGTTCGCGGACCAGTCGCGGCCCGACATGACCGCGACCTATCTCGAACGCTTCATGAACTATGGCCTGACGCCGGCTGAGCTGCGCTCCGGCCGGCCGATCATCGGCATCGCGCAGACGGGGACCGATCTCTCGCCCTGCAACCGCGTCCATCTCGATCTCGCCCGGCGCGTGCGAGACGGCATCCGGGACGCGGGCGGCATTCCCATGGAATTCCCGGTCCACCCCATTTTCGAGAATTGCCGCCGGCCGACCGCCGCGCTGGACCGCAATCTCGCCTATCTCGGCCTCGTCGAGATTCTCTACGGCTATCCGCTCGATGCCGTGGTGCTCACCACCGGCTGCGACAAGACGACCCCCAGCGGCATCATGGCCGCCGCCACCGTGGACCTTCCCGCCATCGTGCTCTCGTCCGGGCCCATGCTCGACGGTTGGTTCGAGGGTGAGAAAGTGGGCGCCGGCGCGATCATCTGGAAGAGCCGCAAGCGGCTGGGCGCGGGCGAGATCGACGAGGAGCAGTTCATCGAGGCGACCATGGCCTCCGCCACCTCGGTCGGTCATTGCAACACCATGGGCACGGCGATGACCATGAACTCGGTGGCCGAGGTGCTCGGCCTCTCGCTGCCCGGTTGCGCGGCCATCCCCGCCGCTTATGCCGGCCGCGCGCAAATGGCTTATGCCACGGGCCTGCGCATTGTGGAGATGGTGCATGAAGACCTGCGCCCCTCCGCCATCCTGACGCGCGAGGCCTTCCTGGATGCCATCGCGCTGGTCAGCGCCATTGGCGGATCGACCAATGCCCAACCGCATATCATGGCCATGGCCCGCCATGCCGGCGCACAGATCGACGCGCGCGACTGGCTGGAATGGGGCTATGACGTGCCGCTGCTGTGCAATGTACAGCCGGCCGGCACGCATCTGGGCGAAGGCTTCCACCGCGCCGGCGGCGTCCCCGCCGTGATGGCCGAGCTGCTGGGGGCCGGCAAGCTGCACGGCGACCGGCCGACCGTTACCGGGCAGAGCGTCGCGCAGAATATCGCCGGCATCGAGGCCAGTGACCGCGACGTGATCCGGCCCTTTGCCGCGCCGCTGATGGAAAAGGCCGGGCTGTTGCCGCTCCATGGCAATCTCTTCGATTTCGCCGTGATGAAAGTGAGCGTCATCTCGCCCGAATTCCGCCGCCGCTATCTGGAGGTGCCGGGCCGCGAAGGGGTTTTCGAGGGCCGCGCCATCGTGTTCGACGGCGGCGAGGATTATCATGCACGGATCAACGATCCGGCGCTCGCCATCGACGAGGACTGCATCCTCGTCATGCGTGGCGCCGGGCCGCTCGGCTGGCCGGGCAGCGCCGAGGTCACCAACATGCAACCGCCCGACACCCTGCTCCAGCGTGGCATCATCAGCCTGCCAACCATCGGCGATGGGCGCCAGTCGGGCACGTCGGACAGTCCGTCCATCGTGCATGTGACACCCGAAAGCGCCGCGGGCGGCGGCCTCGCCTGGCTGCGTACCGGCGATCGCATCCGCGTGGACCTCAACAGCCATCGCTGCGACGCACTGGTGCCCGAGGACGAAATCGCCCGCCGCCGCGCCGCGCTGTCGCCGTCCGCGCCGGTAAGCAACACGCCCTGGGAGGAGCTTTATCGCGCCCATGCCGATTCACTGGAAGAGGGCGCCTGCCTCGACTTCGCAGTCAAATATCGCGGGATCGGCCACGATGTGCCGCGCCATAATCATTGATGCGCGCCTGGCCGGCATCAGGGCGCTGCAAGCGGGGTGGTGCATTGCCGTCGGGCAAGCCATATATGGCGCGGGGTGACATCGCAGATGAACGCAAAGACACAGATCGAGCAGGCGCCGGACAGCACGCCGTCCACGCTGCGCACCTATGTGATGAAGGAACTGCGCGCGCAGATCCTTTCCGGGCGCTATCGCCCCGGCGAGCGGATCAACGAGAGCCGCATCGCGCGCGAGCTGAACATCAGCCGCATTCCCGTGCGCGAGGCGCTCTCCCAGCTTCAGGAACAGGGGCTGCTCACCAATCGCGAGCGGCGCGGCATGTTCGTGACCAAGCTCTCGGACGAGGAAGAACAGCAGATCAACTCGCTGCGCATCGTGCTGGAGGCCGAGGCGATGCGCCTGGCGCGCGCGCGCATGACGCCGGCTGTTCTCGCCGAGCTGACCGATCTGGTGGAGCGAATGGAGAATTGGGACGGGCCGCTGATCGACGCCGCCGCGCTGGATCGCGACTTTCATGCCACCATCTGGAAAGCGGCGGGCAATCCTTTCCTGGAGCGCACGCTCATCTCGCTCACCACATCGCTCTTCGCACACAAGGCGCTGGAGCATGTCAGCCTGGAAATCCGGCGCTGGCGGCTCAATCACCATCGCGCCTTGCTGAACCTGGTGGCAGGGAGCGATGCCGACCCGACGCTCGCCATTCTGGAGCATCTGCGCATGGGCTATACCGATCCAGAGCGCTATTCGAGCCTGGTCGTCGCCGGCGCGCCGAGCGCCTGAGCCGTCCACCCTTTTCGACGCCGCACGACGCCCTGCCCCACCGGGCAGCGCCCCGTCGTGCGCTCTCATCATCCGGAAGGACCATATGAAACTGCTTCGCTACGGGCCGAAGGGCCAGGAAAAGCCGGGATTGCTGGACGCCGACATGCGCGTGCGCTCGCTGGCGGACCATGTCGTGGACATCGACGGCGCGCTGCTGGCTACCGGCCTCGACGCATTGCGCACGCTCGATCCCGCGACACTGCCGCTGGTGCCGGAAGCCGAGACCGCCCGCATCGCCGAGCCGGTCGCCCATGTAGGCAAGTTCCTGTGCATCGGCCTCAATTATTCCGATCATGCCGCCGAGGCGGGCATGCCTATCCCGGCCGAGCCCATTCTCTTCACCAAGGCCACGTCGGCGATCATCGGCCCCAATGACGACGTGCTGCTGCCGCCCACTTCCACGAAGTCCGACTGGGAAGTCGAGCTGGGCATCGTGATCGGCAAGGAAGCGCGCTATGTGACGCGCGAGGCGGCGCTGAGCCATGTCGCGGGCCTGTGCGTCGTCAACGACCTCTCCGAGCGCGAATATCAGCTCGAGCGCGCCGGCACCTGGGACAAAGGCAAGGGTTGCGACACCTTTGGCCCCTTCGGCCCCTGGCTGGTGACGCTCGACGACATCCCCGATATCGCCAATCTGCCCATGTGGCTGGACGTCAACGGTGTGCGCATGCAGACCGGCAACACGGCGACCATGATCTTCGACGTCCCGTATCTCGTCCATTATGTGAGCCAGTTCATGAGTCTCCAGCCCGGCGACATCATCAGCACCGGCACGCCGCCGGGCGTCGGCATGGGCATGAAGCCGCCGGTCTTCCTCAAGGAAGGCGACGTGATGACGCTCGGCATCGAGGGCTTGGGCGAACAGCGCCAGTTGGTGAAGCGTTATGGGGCCTGAGCGGGCGCCTCGGCTCGCTGGCGCCCTGAGTTAAGCAACTCGATCATCTGTGCATACACGGTGCTCGTGGCGCCGTGTATGCCGCCGGCTGCTATGCGAGGTCCCGCTGGGAGGAAGCTCGCCCCCCTTCGTTATCCCTGCGAGAGCTTTGGTCTGCTTTCCTCTTGTACTCCTGCGCAGGCCGGGCCCAGGGCTCCTGCCTGCGCAGGAACACACGGCCACCCTGATGATGACGAACGGTTACCGCGAAGGGCACCAACCATCACAGGGATGGGAGCGCCGGCAGTCACCGCTGAAACGAACTCACCGATAGGGAGCAAGCCAACGCCCCCTCCCGACAGCTACAAGCTCATGCCCCCATCGATCACGATGTTCGACCCCGTCATGAACGGCGCCTCATCGGACGCGAGCAGCACGGCCACCTCGGCGATCTCCTCCGGTGTGCCGATGCGGCCCATAGGCTGGCGCGCGACGAACGCGGCGCGCGCGGCGGCTTCGTCACCAGTGGCACGCAGGCGCTCGGCCAGCGAGGGGCTATCCACGGTGCCGGGGCTGATCGCGTTGCAGCGAATGCCCTGCGCGATGAAATCCCGCGCCACCGACATGGTGAGGCCGATCACCGCCGCCTTGGATGTGCCGTAGGCGAAGCGGTTGGGCGCAGCCATGACGGACGAAACGACGGAGGCGATGTTGACGATGCTGCCCCCGCCCGCCGTCAGCATCGCCGGCAGGAACGCGCGGATCATGGTCTCGACCGACCCCACATTGATGCGCAGGCTGCGCTCCAGGTCGCCCGGCTGCGCATCGAGCAGCGTGCCGGAATGAACGATGCCCGCGCAATTGACGAGCACGCCCACCTCCGGATGGGCCGTTGCGAGTGCCTGCGCCGCCGGCGCATCAGTCGCGTCGAGCCGCGCGCACGTCACGCCCGCCCGGCCGGCAAAGGCTTCGGCAAGGCCGTCCTCCTGCAAATCGGTGGCGATCACGCGTGCGCCCTCCCGCAGGAACGCGCGGGCAATGGCATGGCCGATGCCCTGTGCCGCGCCCGTGACCAGGCAGTGCTTGCCGGCAAGCCGTCCTGTCATCCACTTTCTCCTTCTCAGCCCGGGAAGACCGTGAGCCCGCCGTCCACGCGCAGCACCTGGCCATTGATGAAGCGGCTCTGCCCGGCGGCGAGGAACGCGACGGCGTCGGCAATCTCGTCCGGCGTTGCATAGCGATCCAGCGAGGGCCCTTCCG
>DASRXY010000263.1:0-6319 GCA_035654035.1 Sphingobium sp.
TCCACTTCGTTGGCGAAGAGGATGTCGATGAGGCCATTCTCGATCAGCGCGCGGAAATCGGTGCGGTGCCGCTCGATCACGAACGCATCGGACAGGGTGAAGGCCACCTCGCGGCCGGCATCGCGCGCGGCGGCGATGGCATGGCGCATCGCGGCGCGCGGTTGCTCGGGGTCCCAGAGATAGCCTTCCAGATAGAGCAGGCGGGCCGAGCGGATCATGGCGAGATCGAGCGCGCTTGCAGGCAGGAACTGGGAGGCGCCCAGGAAGGTGTTCATGGTCCTCTGCGCGTCCGGCGTCACCATGATGAGGCAGCGCGCGGTGGGCTCGCCATCGACCACCATGGGCATCTCGTAGCGGATGCCGAGGGTGCGGATGTCATGCGCGAAGACGCGGCCGAGCTGGTCGTCCGCCACCTGGCCGATGAAGCCGCAGCGGCTGCCGAGCGCTGCCATGCCGGCCAGCGTATTGGCGGCCGATCCGCCGGAGCTTTCCAGGCCCGTGCCCATGGCGGCATAGAGTTGTTCGGCCGTCCGGGCATCGATGAGCTGCATGCCGCCCTTGGCAAGGCCGTGCCGGCTGATGAAGCTGTCGTCCTCGCGGGAAATCACGTCGACGATGGCATTGCCGATGGCGACGATGTCGAGAGTGGGCTCGGTCACGGGCTGGGATTACCTTATCTGGAAATGCGCAGCGCGGAAGGCGGCGCGAGGGCGGAACGGGGTGCCACTCGGCGGAATGGCGCCTCGTCCTAGCGATGCCATGCAGGGCCGGCAAGCGCTGCAATCCGCCGGTGCCATACGTCTGCTGGTCCCGCCCCCGCGCACTGCGGCATTGCACGCCGTGCCGCTGCGGCTATGGCTGGCGCGATGACAGCGACAGGAAAAACCATGAGGGGCGCCCGGCTGGGTTTGGCGTGGGCGGCAGGGCTGGCGCTTGCCGGCTGCGGCGGCGGTCTCGTGCCGCCCCGCTCGGCCGGCTCCGTGCCCGTGCAATCGCCCCGCGCGGCTCAGCCGGGGCAGGTGAGCCATGGCGTTCTCGGGGCGGATGCCCGCGCGCTGACTCGGCTGTTCGGCGAGCCGCGACTCGACATTCGCGATCCCGCTGCGCGCAAGCTGCAATTCAGCGACGGGCGCTGCATCCTCGATGCCTATCTCTATGTGCAGCAGGCGCGCAAGGAGCCGGTCGTCACTTATGCCGAGGCGCGCCGCAGCGATGGCACGCAGATGGACTGGGTCGCCTGCGCCACGCAACTGCGCGCCCGCTGAGGCGCGACTGCTTCATTTTCCGGCGTGATTTTTAATAGGTGCTCTCGCCGGTTCCTGCTACGGCGCCTGCGGGAGCAGGGGGGTCGGCCGGAATGAGCGAGAAACAGACAGAACAGGACGCACCGCTCTGGATTCTACGCAAGGACCAGATCGTCTGCCTCAGCTCGGCCGTGCGCATGGACATGGTCGACCAGCTCGCCGGGCGCGGTCCCATGTCGATCCGCGAGCTGGCCGCTGCAATCGGCATGCAGCCGAGCGCTATCTACCATCATCTGCGCAAGCTGGTCGCGGTCGAGCTGGTCCGTGAGGCGGGCACGCGCGTGGTCAACCGCAAGTCCGAGAAGCTCTACGAGACGCCCTCGCGCCGCATGCGCCTGCGTCGGGCGCTGGAGGACCCCGCCAATGCGGCGCTGATGCGCGACATTGTCGAGGCGCTGTGCCGCCAGGCCGAGCGGGATTTCGCCGCGGGGCAGGCGGCCGGGGGCAGCGCCGCGCCGGGGGAAGCGCGCAACCTTGGTTTCTTCCGCCTGATCGCGCGGCCGGGGCCGGAGGCGCTCGGTCAGATCAACGCGCGGCTGGAGGAGGTTGCCGAGATCATGTGGCGCGCGCCCGATCCCGACCAGCCGGCGCTGGCGCTGACCTGGATCATGGCGCCCAAGCCCTGACCGGCCTGGGCGCGGGAATTCTTGCCCCGCCGGGAGCCTCGCTCAGATCGCCTTGAGGCCCATCAGCTCGCGCGCTTCGGGCGCCGACATCGGCTCGAAGCCCATTTCGCTCATGATGCGCACCTGCCGCTCGACGAGCATCAGATTGTCGGCCTTCACGCCGCGCGCATAATAATGATTGTCCTCCAGGCCCACGCGGACATGGCCGCCGAGCAGCAGCGCTTGCGTGGTCGCCGGGAGCTGCGCCGGGCCGATGCCCGAGACGCACCAGATCGACTGGGGCGGCAGGCACTTCACCATGAAGTCCAGGATCTCGGGCGTGTAGGGCATGGCGCCCTGGAAGCCCTTGTCGCCGCCGATCACGATGTTGATGTAGTAAGGCGGCTTGTCGTAGCCCTTCTGGATGAGGCGGGTCACGTCCTGGAGGATGTGCTCGGGCGAGAACACTTCCCATTCCGGCTTGATGCCCTTGTCGCACATGCGCTTGACCAGCGTCTCGCAGCGCGAGGGCGTGGTGATGACGACGACTTCCTTCTCCGGATTGACGGTGTCGACCACCGTGACACCGTCGAAAGTGCACATCTCGACCAGCTCGCCGTCGCAGCCGCGCAGGCGCTCCTCGAAATTGGATTCATAGAGGCCGTCGGGCCGTTCCACGAGCATGTCGCCCGAATTGCCGCCGCCGGTGGAATTGTTGATGATGATATCGCACTGCGCGCGGATGCGGCGGTTGATGTCGGTGTAGATCGCCGGGTTGCAAGTGGCCTGGTCGTCCGGCCGGCGGGCATGGACCGCCACGATCGCCGCGCCGGCCTTGGAGCAGGCGCCCACCACGTCGGCGATTTCCTGCGGCTGGGTCGGCAGCGCGGGATTGGCGCTCTTCATCGACATGCCCCCGGTGGGCGCGATGGTGACGATGCGGCGGTTGCTCATCTGCGGGGTCCTCTCTTCAAAGCCGTGCGGGCGCCGGCGACCCCTGTTCGCTGCCCGCTCAGGCCGGTGCGGTCAAGCGTTGCAATGCCCAGCGGGCGGCATCCGCGACGACCGGGTCTTCGTCTTGCGTCAGCGTTTGCAGCGCCGGAATGAAGGCGCCATCGCCGCTGTTGCCGGCGGCAATGGCGGCATTGCGGACCATCCGGTTGCGGCCGATGCGCTTGATGGGCGAGCCGGCGAACACCGCGCGGAAGCCGGCATAGTCGAGCGCCAGCAGGTCGGTGAGGCGCGGCGCGACCAGTTCGGCGCGGGGCAGATAGGCGCGGTGCGTGTGCGCCGCCTGCGCAAACTTGTTCCATGGGCAGGCCGCCAGACAATCGTCGCAGCCATAGACATGGTTGCCGATGCCTGGCCGCAGCGCTTCCGGAATCGGGCCCTTATGCTCGATGGTGAGATAGGAGATGCAGCGGCGCGCATCGACCCGATAGGGCGCGATGAACGCATCGGTGGGGCAGACGCGCTGGCAGGCATCGCAGGAGCCGCAGCGGTCGCGCTCCGGCGCATCGGGCACCAGATCGAGCGCGGTGTAGATGGCGCCCAGGAACAGCCAGCTCCCCGCCGAACGGCTGACAAGATTGCTGTGCTTGCCCTGCCAGCCCAGGCCGGCGGCGGCGGCGAGCGGTTTTTCCATCACCGGTGCGGTATCGACGAACACCTTGAGCGGCGCGCCTGTCTCGGCGGCCAGCCAGCGGCCGAGCGCCTTCAGCATGCGTTTCATGACGTCATGATAGTCCTGCCCTTGCGCATAGACGGAAATGCGGCCGAGATCGCGCCGCGCCGCCAGAGCCATGGGGTCGCTGGCGGGGGCATAGCTCATGCCCAGCATGATGACCGAGCGCACCTCGCTCCAGAGCGCGGTGGGGCTGCCGCGCTGCTCGGCGCGCTCCTCCATCCAGCCCATGTCGCCATGGCAGCCCGCATCGAGCCAGGCGCGCAGCCGCTCCGCCGCCTCGGGAATGGCATCGGCGCGGGTGATGCGGCAGTCGGCAAAACCGAGTTGCGCTGCCTCGGCCTTGAGGCGCGCTTCGAGCGACTGGGGAACGGGCAAGGGCTGGGCGTTCATGGGGGATCGCCGGTGCTATAACGGGCGTGGCGCAAAAGCGCACGGGCTATCGACATGTGTCCTGCCGGTGTGTCAGGCCGTGGGCGGCACGACACGCAGCACGTGGATCGTCTCGCCCGGGCGCATCGGCACCGGCGCCAGCCAGTCGGGAGTCTGGCCCCGGAGGAGCTGTCCGATCAGGCTCTCAGGCTGCTGGCGGGCATATTTACGCGCTTCATTGTCATCGGCGCAAAAGACGAGATAGCGCGCGCCGGATGTTGCGACCATCGCTCTCGCCGCGTCCGGCGGCGCCAGGAGAGCGGAAATCACCGTCTTCATGCCCGCGACATTGCGGTGATGGCCGGTGCCAATCACGCTGTGATGCGTGTGCGCCAGCATATGCGAACTGATGTCGAGCGGCGCGAAGAGCAGCGCCGGCGGCAGGGCGCCGAGCCCGCGCAGGCCGGTGGCGGTGACGCAGCCATGACGCGCCGTTTCGGCCGTGGCGGCATCGGCGGGGCGGGCGGCTTGGGGCTGGGCGAATGCCGCCGCCATGGCCGCCGTGGCGCCGAGCGGGGTGAACACTGCCGCCCCGGCCGAGAGGCCCACGCGCAGCGGCATGGCGCGCAGCCGCTGCGCCCCCGCGAGCAGGCGCGCGAGCAGCACGGCATTGCCGGGCAGCGCCAGCAGATGCGCAAAGGACATGGCGCGCATGACGTCCAGCGAGACGGCGAAGGCGGCGACCTGCATGAGGATGAGTCCCGTCCAGGCGCGACACCGTTCCGGCCCACGGGCGCCGCGCAGGCCGAACAGGCTGCCGACCAGGCCCAGGAGGGCGGGAAGGACGATAAGAGCCTGCATGTCAGCCGTCTGGGCCGTGATCGGCATGCCCTCTTTCACGGCCATGTACCAGCTTTGGTAGACCAGCGGGTCCAGCGTCTCGAACGGGCCGGCCAGGCATTGGCGGCTGAGCAGCAGGAAGGCAGCGGTGCCGGCCACGCCGCCCAGGATCAGCGGCGCTGTCCGGCCGCTCAGGCTGTTGCGCTGCATGGAAAGCCCGCCGATCAGCACGCCGGCACAGGCAATGGCGAGCGGCACCAGATAGGCCGGCGACATGCTGTCGCACCAGGGCGCGAGCGCGGCCATGGGCGCGCGCGTGCCAAACAGCAGCACGGCCGATCCGACGGTGAGCGCAAGGAGATAGGAGCGCAGGTCCGGCCAGCAGTCGACGCGCTGCATATGACGCAGGGCGAAGACGGCGCCCATCGCCACCGCGCAAGGCAGGCCCTCGATGGAGATCTGGAGCCAGGCGGCCATTGCGACGCCGGCCAGCAAGCCCATGCGGCCGTCGCGGCGCCCGGTGCCGGTGAGCGCCAGCACCGCCAGCGCACCCAGCACGACCTGCGCGCCATGATGGTCGATGCGCATCGGCGCGAACTGGAAGAGAATGGAGACGGATGTGCTGAGCAGCGCGACAGCCAGCAGCGCCGTGCCGGTGCCAAGGCCGAGCTTGCGCGAAAGCTTGTAGACAAGCGCCATCAGCAGCAGGAGCTGGGCCAGCGGCACGATGACCAGCGTGACGCGTTCGGCAAGGCCGGTGCCGAGCAGCGGGCGCAGCGTGGCCAGCGTGAGGGCAAGGGGCAGGTCGACCAGGCGCGACCAGTGCATGGGCACGCCATCCGGCGGGTGGATGCGATATTGCGTCAGGTCGAACCAGCTCTGCCCGGCGAGGAGATCGCGCACCTGCACGAGACGTAGGGCATCGTCGGGGTCGCTGAAGGTGAATGCCGCGATCATCTCCCACCGGCCGACGATCATGGCCGCCGCGCAGACGAGCCAAATGGCCACGAACACTACCCGCGCGGTGGGCTGGGAGGGCGCGAACGGGGCGTTCATGCCGTGAACACCAGCCGCTTGCGCAGGGCATAAGTGGTCTGGAAGCTCACCACGATGGCCGCGAGCTTGGCGAGCAGCGGCGGCAGGCCGGCGAGGCTGCCCAGCGCGACAATGCCGGTGGTGAGCGCCAGACCCGCGAGCGCGGATGCGACAAAGAGACCCTTCTGGCGCGTGCGGGCGCGGCCGGCCGGCGCGGCTCCGGCGGAGAAGACGAGCCGCGAGGAAATGAGCCAGTGGACGAAGATGCCGAGCGTATAGCCGGCGGCCGAAGCGGAGGCGGGGCCCATGCCGAGGCGCAGCAACAGCATGAACAGGGCCATGTCGGCGGCCAATGCTACGGCGCTCCCCAACCCGTAGCGCACATAAGTGCGCGTCGCGAGGGCGCCGAGCGGCTGCATGGCCATGCCGCCCGTCAGGCGGCCCGGCGCGGGGTGCGCCCGGGCACCGCGCGCCCGCTG
>DASRXY010000264.1:0-3535 GCA_035654035.1 Sphingobium sp.
CATCGGCCGGATCGACGAGGCGGCCTGGCAAGCCGCGCCGCCGCTTGACGAGGCGGCGGTGCTCGCGCCCTATCGGCCACGCCAGGTCTTCTGCACGGGCGCCAATTATCGCAAGCATGTGATCGGCCTCATCATGGGCGATCCTGCGATGCGGACCGCCGAGCATGACGCGATGACGCCCGAGCAGTTGCGCGCCCATGCCGAGCAGGTGATGGACGAGAAGGCCGCGAACGCGACGCCTTTCTGCTTCCTCAAGCTGCCCTCCTGCGTGGTCGGGCCGAATGACGACGTGATCCTGCCGCGCAATGTCGCCAAGCCGGATTGGGAGCTGGAACTGGGCGTCGTGATCGGCAAACGCTGCCATCATGTGACGCCGCAGCAGGCCATGGATCATGTCGCCGGCTTTGCCGTGGTCAATGACGTGACCGCGCGCGAACTGATCTTCCGGCGCGATGGCTCGGCCATCGGCCCCGACTGGCTCTCTGGCAAGAGTTTCCCGACGTTCCTGCCGTTCGGCCCGCTGATCGTGCCCAAGGAAGCCGTGGCCGATCCCTATGCGCTCAACATCCGGCTGTCGGTGAACGGCAAGGTCTATCAGGACGAGAGCACGGCCGACATGATGATCAGCATCGAACGCCAGATCGCCTATCTCTCCGAGCGGGTGATCCTGCAGCCGGGCGATCTCCTCTGCACCGGCTCGCCTTATGGCAACGGTTCCGCCTTCGGCGTCTTTCTCCAGCCGGGCGACCGCATGGAAGGATCGATCACCGGCCTGGGCACGCAGCGCAATCGCTGTGTCGCTGAGGACGCCAGCTAAGGTTTGTCCGGGTCGCGGGGGCGGCGCCCGGTCGCTTCCAGGGCGGCCCCTGCATTGGATGCTGACCCCCTTATCCGTCATTCCCGCGAAAGCGGGAATTCAGCCCCGAGCCGCCTTCGGATTGCCTGCGCAAACTGACGTTAATCGGACTCCCCAACGCCGCGCATGGCCCGGCCAAAGGGTCGCGGCCCTGTTCAGACGTCGCGCCGGCGCAACCCATCCAACAGTAGACGCACGGCAAAGGCCTCATAGCGCTTTTCCAGCTCGGCCATATCCGTGCCCTCCGGTGCCAGCATCTTCACCACCGGCGCGCCGGAATGGAAGAAGTCGCTGATGCCGACGACCGCGAGATGGAGGAAAAGTGCGTCGAACGGATCGAGTGCTTCGCCGCCGTCGCGCGCCTTGATCTCCTCATAGACGGCGACGGGCGTGCGCTGCCACTCGCGCAGCTTCTGCTGGATTTCCGCCGATTTGGCGCTGCTCAGTTCCTCTGTCATCAGCCGCTGCATATATTTGGCGGAGCGCGTGAACCGGAAGGTTTGGTGCATGAACGCCTCGAGTTGCGCCGTGGGCGTCAGATCCTCGCGCGGGGCGGCGTTTTCCTCATGTTCGGCGATCTGCTCGGCCACTTCGAACAGCAGCGCCTCGCGGTTGCCGAAATAATAGCGGATCAGCGCCGGATCGACGCCCGCTTCCCGTCCGATGGCGGCGATCGTGACCTGCGCGGGCGTCAGCTCCTGCAGCAATTTGCGTGTCGCCGCGATCAGGGCTTCGCGCCCTACCCCGTTTTTCGCCGCGATCGGGCGCCCCTTGCTGCGCTTGGCCTGCTTGCTGCTTGTCATCTATCGGCGATTAGCGGCAAACTTAATTCTTGAGAACAGGAATAAAGCCGTTAAGAACGGCCGGGGAGACGGGAGAGGAATGATGGCAAACTGGCCGTTCACGCAGGGCGTCCATGATATCGGCAATGGCGTTTACGGCTATGTCCAACCCGATGGCACATGGGGCTGGTCCAATGCCGGGCTGGTCGCCTCCCGGGGCGAGACGCTGCTGGTCGACACGCTCATGAGCCGCGCGCTGACGCGTACCATGCTGGAGGACTTTGCGCGGGTGCCCGGCGGGCAGCAGATCGACCGGCTCGTCAACACCCATGCCAATCCCGATCATTTCGTGGGCAACGGCCTGGTCGCGGACGCGGAGATCATTGCGACACGCGAAACGGCCGCGGAGATGGCGCGGTTCGATCCGCCGCAGTTCGCCAGCCTGCCGGACAACTGGGAGAAGATGGGCGATGCCGGCGCCTTTCTCTACGAGACCATGGGGCGCAAGTTCGACTGGAGCGACCTGGACTCGGTGGCTCTGCCCAACCGCACCTTCGAGCAGCGGCTCTCGCTGACCGTCGGCGACAAAAGCGTCGAGCTGATCGAGCTGGGGCCGGCCCATACCACGTCGGACATCATTGCCTGGCTCCCCGAGGATCGTGTCGTGTTCACGGGCGACCTGCTGTTCAACGAAGGCCATCCGATCATGTGGGAAGGGCCGATCGAGAACTGGATCGCCGCCTGCGACTATATCGCCGCGCTCGATCCGCAGGTGGTCGTGCCGGGCCACGGACCGATTACCGACAAGAGTGCCGTCGCCAACCTCAAGGCCTATTTCGTCTATGTGCGCGACGAGGCGCGGCGCCGCTACGAGGCAGGCCTGGGCTGGAAGGAGGCCGCGCGCGACATCAACATGCGCGAATATCGGGGCTGGACCGATCCCGAGCGCATTGTCGCCAATGTCTTCTCGCTCTATCGCCAATGGGGTGCGGATCTGCCAGCCGAAGACGCCCGAGACCTGTTCGGCGAGATGGGCCGATACAGTCGCGAGCTGGCGGCGCATTCAGGGAGCTGCGGCCATGACCACTAATCTCAATGCCACACATGACCCCGCGCGCCGCGCGTGGCTCGCCTCAGCCAACGCGCCGGATACCGATTTCCCGATCCAGAACCTGCCCTTCGGCCGGTTCACGGCAGCGGGGCGGACGCGTGGCGGGGTCGCACTGGGCGACGCGATCATTGATCTTGCGGCGCTGCTGGAGACGGGTCTGCTCGATGGCCCCGCCGCACAGGCCGCGCGGGCGGCCGAGGGCGAGACACTGGCGCCGCTGCTGGCGTGCGCGCCGGCTGCGGTCAGTGCGTTGCGCGCGCGCCTCTCCGACTTGTTTCGCGCGGATGGCCCCGGCGACCGCGCGGTGCTGGAAGGCTGCCTCGTTGCCATGGAGGAGGCAACGCTGCTGATGCCGCTCAAGCCCACGGCGTTCACCGATTTCTGCACGTCCATCGATCATATCATCCGCATGGGCGGCGGTCCGCCCAAGCTGGCGGCGATGAGTCTGCCGGTCGCTTATAACGGGCGCGCCAGCTCGGTGGTGGCGAGCGGGACGCCAGTGGTGCGGCCCAACGGCCAGTTCGAGCAGCCGCCGGGCAGTGGCGAGGTTCGGTTCGGCCCCGAGCCGATGCTGGATTTCGAGCTGGAGTTCGGCGCATGGCTGCGCTCCGGCAATCCGCTGGGCGAGCCGCTCGGCATGGCCGAGGCGGAGGCCGCGCTGTTCGGCTGCTGCCTGGTCAATGACTGGTCCGCGCGCGGCATCCAGTTCTTCGAATCCATTCTCGGGCCGCATCTTGGCAAATCCTTCCTGACCACGATCAGCCCGTGGATCGTCACCATGGAGGC
>DASRXY010000265.1:0-5083 GCA_035654035.1 Sphingobium sp.
GCGATCGAGCGGGAGATCGATCAGGTGCTGGACCGCTGGGTGCGCCCCTTGCTGGCGGCCGATGGCGGGCAAGCGGTGCTGGAGCGGTTCGATCCCGAAGAGGGTGTGGCCTGGGTCCGTATGGAGGGCGCGTGCGGCGGCTGCCCGTCCGCCAGCCTTACGCTCAACCGCGCGATCGAGCAGGCGGTCTGTAAATGGGTGCCCGAGGTGAAGCGCGTGCGTGCCCTCATGGGCCATGAGCGGCCGGCCGGCGATGCCAAGGCCCGCTTTCGCGGCTGGATTGCCCGCAAATGGGGTATGGGCGCCGACGGCTAAACTCGGCGCTTTAGCGAAGGCCGAACCGGAGCGCCGTGAGCGAGACGGCCGCGCTCAATGCAAGCAGGATAAGCAGGCTGGCGACAAGCGACCAGCGGTGCGCGCGGCGCGCCTGCGCGGTGGACGGATGGCGCGCATTCCAGATTTGCGCGGCGAGGGCGGCGCGACTGGCTGTCGGGGTCATGATGCCGCAGGCGCGACAGCGACCTGCGAACTCCCCCTGCGCACTGCGCACCAACTCAACCTGCGGCGACCCGCAATTGCGGCAATGATTGAGCATTCGCCCCCCGACCAACTGCGCGGCGACCATAAGGGCGCCCGCGCTGAAGAGGCGTGGAAGCTGCGCCGGAATGGCCGCCAAACTGGTCCATTTTGCGCGCAGGGCGGTGGCGGGGAGCCGAGCCGGCGAAGCAGGGCGATGACCAAAGCGCTGGAGATGATTGCGAGTGAGAAACAGTCCGTGCTCCTGCGCAAGAAGCAACCAAGGCCGGCTGAACGCCACGGCCGCCCGTGCTGCTGCTTGCGCAGGAACACGGGATTGGCAATCGGGAACGAAAAAGCTCTGGGAATCCGGTTTCGTCTGAACCGGATCGCCTCTAGACTAAGAGCTGCCTTCCCGCGCCCTTACTGGCGCGTTGCGACCAACTCCACTGCGATGGCAATGTCCTTGGAGACGAAGGTGCCGCTCCCATCCGACTCAGTGCCGATCTCATAGGCCAGCCGGTCGACGGTGGTCTTTCCCTGCATCGTGGCGCTGTTGCCGGCGATGGTGAGCGTGAAGGGCAGGCTGGCCGGCAGGGATTTGCCCTTGAGGGTCAGCGTACCCTTGGCGACATAATTGTTGCCGCCGCTGGAGGTGATCTGGGTGCTGGTGAAGGTGGCGTTGGGGAACTTGGCCGGGTTGAGCCATTCTTCCTGACCCAGCGCGTCGTCCTTGGTTGCGTCGCCCGTCTTGGCGCTGGCGGTGGAGAAGGTCACCTTGGCGGAGCTGTTGGCGAGGTCGGCCGGATCGAAGGCGATGACCGCGTCCCACTTCTCGAACTGCCCCTTGAACTCCATGCCGGTGTAGGTGCCGGAGAAACCCACGCTGCTCTTGGCCTTGTCGACCGTCCAGCTTGGCGGCTGGGCCAGTGCGGGAGCCGCGACGGCGAACGCGAGCAGCGCCGCGCAAAGATGGATGGGTTTCATGGGCTTTGCTCTCCTTCGTTGCCGACCTTCCGGTGACGCGGCGACTCTAATCAGGCGGCCGCGGGCGCGTCAATCACGCCGCGTCGGCATCCAGTGAATAGCCGGCGGAGCGAACCGTGCGGATGATGTCGGGCTTGTCGCCGGCGTTGATGGCCTTGCGCAGGCGGCGGATGTGAACGTCCACCGTGCGCAGCTCGATGTCGCTGTCCTGCCCCCAGACGCTGTCCAGCAGCCGCTCGCGCGAAAAGACCCAGCCGGGATGCTCCAGCAAGTGGCGCAGCAGGCGAAATTCGGTGGGGCCGAGCGGTACCAGCTCGCCCCCGCGCCGCACTTTGTGGGCGACCGTGTCCATCTCCAGGTCGGCGAAGGTTAGCACTTCGCCGGCCAGCGCCGGACGTACGCGGCGCAGCACGGCGTTGACGCGGGCAATCAGCTCGCGCGGCGAGAAGGGCTTGGTCACATAATCGTCGGCGCCGGTCTCCAGGCCGCGCACGCGATCTTCTTCCTCGCCACGCGCGGTGAGCATGATGATCGGCACATTGGCTGTCTCGCTCATGCGGCGCAGGCGGCGGCAGACCTCGATGCCGGAGAGATTTTCCACCATCCAATCCAGCAGAACAATGTCCGGTGTGCGCTCCTGTGCCAGCAGCAGCGCTTCCTCGCCGTCCGGCGTCTGGCGCACATCGAAATCCTCGCGCTCGAAATGCCAGCTCAGCAGCTCGGCCAGCGCCGCGTCGTCCTCGACCAGCAGCAGGTTTGCCCGTGCCATGTTCAGTCTCCCGATATCGCTTCGATGAGAGTGGCTTTCTCGCGCTCGGCCGGCTTCTCGCCCGTGACGGAATAATGGACCATTTCGGCAATGTTCGTCGCCTGATCGCCGATCCGCTCCAGATTCTTGGCGATGAACATGATGTGCGCGCATTCGGAGATAGTCTTGGGGTTCTCCATCATGAACGTGACCATGGTGCGGAAGATGCTGTTGTAGAAATTGTCCACCGCGCGGTCGCGTTCGATCACCTGGAGCGCACGGGCCGCATCGCGCGCGACGAAGGCATCCAGCGCCGCCTTGGCCATCTCGCGCGCGAGCTGCGCCATGGAGGGCAGCAGGGTCAGCGGCTCGATGTTGCGGATGGTGGAGACCGTTTCCACGCGCTTGGCGATGCTCTTGGCATAATCCGCCATGCGCTCGACGATGCCGGAAATCTTGAAGGCGGCGATGATCTCGCGCAGGTCGTTGGCCATGGGCGCGCGCAGGGCGATGGTCTGGACCACCAGCTTCTCGACCTGGGCATCCAGTTCGTCGACGCGCTTGTCGCCCTCCACCACGCTGTGCGCCAGCGCGCCGTCATGCGTCACCAGCGCCTTCATGGCGTTGTCTATGGCGTTCTCGGTGAGCCCGCCCATCTCCGCGATGAGCGCGCGCAACGCGTTGAGGTCATCGTCGAAGGCCTTGACGGTATGTTCGCTCATCGCTTCTGCTTCCGTTCAAACAAGAGGGGGTCAGCCGTAGCGGCCGGTGATATAGTCCTTGGTGCGGTCTTGCCGGGGGTTGGTGAAGATGTCCGACGTGGCGCCATATTCGACCAGCGTGCCCAGGTGGAAAAAGGCCGTTTTCTGAGAAACGCGCGCGGCCTGCTGCATGTTGTGCGTCACGATCACGATGGCGTAGCGCCCGCGCAGATCGTGGATCAGTTCCTCGATCTTGGCCGTCGCGATGGGGTCGAGCGCCGAGCAGGGCTCGTCCATCAAGATCACCTCGGGATCGACGGCGATGGCCCGGCCGATGCACAGGCGCTGCTGCTGGCCGCCGGAGAGCGCGGTGCCGCTCTCGTTCAGCCGGTCCTTCACCTCGTCCCACAGGCCCGCCTGGCGCAGCGCCCGCTCGACAATGTGGTCCAGCTCCGCCTTGCTGCTGGCGAGGCCGTGAATACGTGGGCCATAGGCCACATTCTCGTAGATGGACTTGGGGAAAGGGTTGGGCTTCTGGAAGACCATGCCCACCCGGGCACGAAGCTGCACGACATCCATGGTGGAGGCGTAGATGTCCTCTCCGTCGAGCGTGATCCGCCCGTCCACGCGGGCATTGGCGACGGTGTCGTTCATGCGGTTCAAGGTGCGCAGGAAGGTCGACTTGCCGCAGCCTGAGGGGCCGATGAAGGCCGTCACCTCGTCGAGCCCGACGTCGATCGAGACATTGTTGATGGGCTGCTTGCTGCCGTAGAAGACGTTGACGTCGCGCGCGGACATCTTGGGCGGCGCCTCGGCGGCAGGGGCTTGAGGATCGGACATGAGGACGTTTACCACCGTTTCTCGAACTTGTTGCGCAGGTAGATGGCGAGGCCGTTCATCGTGAGCAGGAAGCCGAGCAGCACGATGATGGCGGCGGAGGTCTTTTCGATGAAGCCCTTGCTCACTTCGTCGGACCACAGGAAGATCTGCACCGGCAGCACGGTCGCCGGGTCGGTGATGCCGTCGGGCGGCGAGCCGGTGAAGGCACGCATGCCGATCATGATGAGCGGCGCCGTTTCGCCCAGCGCGCGGGCCATGCCGATGATGGTGCCAGTGAGGATGCCGGGCATGGCGAGCGGCAGCACATGGTGGAACACCACCTGCACCGGTGAGGCACCGATGCCGAGCGCGGCGTCGCGAATGGAGGGTGGCACGGCCTTTATGGCATTGCGCCCGGCGATCACGATGACCGGCATCGTCATCAGCGCCAGCGTCATGCCGCCGACAAGGGCGGCCGAGCGCGGCAGGGTCCACATGTTGAGGAAAATGGCGAGGCCGAGCAGGCCGAAGATGATGGAGGGCACTGCCGCCAGATTGTTGATCGACACCTCGATCATGTCGGTCCAGCGGTTGCGGGGCGCATATTCCTCCAGATAGAGCGCCGCGAACACGCCGATGGGGAAGCTGAGCAGCAGCGTCACGCCCATGGTGAGCAACGAGCCCTTGAGCGCACCCCAGATGCCGACCTGCGTGGAATCGGTGCTGTCGCTGGCGGTGAGGAAGCGACAGTTGAAGCTGGTGGACAGCGCGCCCTGTCGTTTGAGGGCATCGTGCGCTGTCTGGGCGGCGGCCGTGCCTTTGCCCTTGGCGGCGAGATCGATCGCCTCGGACGCGGGCACGCGGATCACGGCCTTGCCATTGAGCAGCGCGGGATCGGCGATGAGCGCGTCGCGCACCGCGAAGAAGGCGCCTGGCGAGAGCAGCGCCGCGCCGTCCGGGCCAAAGGCCGCGCGCGCCGCCTGATCGATGACGGCGGGCAGGTTGGCGTTCGCCAGCACCTGCTGCGGATTGCCGGCCCTGAGCGCGGCGGGATCGACGATGATCGGCGCGCTGACGAAATCGACGGGCAGCGCGATTTCGGTGCGGGTGAAGCCGCGCACGCCGCTCGACAGCATGGAGACGAGCAGGAAGGCGAGGAAGCCGGCCGAGAGCACGACGGCGGCCAAGCCCATCAGGCGGAAGCGGCGCTCGGCCCGGTAGCGTCGGGCGATGCGACGGCGCATGGCCTCGCCGGCCCAGTCGGTCGGGGCGCGGCGCGGCGGCGCGGGGGGGCTGCCGGGCAGCGGCGCGG
>DASRXY010000266.1:0-4228 GCA_035654035.1 Sphingobium sp.
GGCACTGGACGAACGCACTGTGCGTCTATCTGCTGTTCGCCAGCGGGCTGGGCATCTTCAACGCCCATCCGCGCCTCTATTGGGGACATTATGGCGCCAATGCCGATCATGCCTGGCTGGAGCTCGCACCCTTCGACAGCCTGTGGACCCTGCCGGCGCATTACGACCTCGCCTTATCGCGCCGCTGGCATCTCGCTTTTGCGCTGATCCTGGCCTTCGCGCTGCTCGCCTATATGCTCTGGAGCCTGTTCAACCGCCATATCGCGCGCGACCTCGCCTTTCACCGGCGCGAGCTGCGCCCCGCGGCAATCTGGCGCGAGATCAAGGATCATGCGCGGCTGCGCTTCCCCGGCGGCGCAGCGGCGCTGCGCTACAATGTGCTCCAGAAGGCGAGCTACATGGGTGTCATCTTCATCCTGCTGCCGCTGCTCATCTTCACCGGCCTCACCATGTCGCCGGGCATGGACGCCGCCTGGCCCTGGCTCGTGGATCTGTTCGGTGGACGCCAGTCGGCCCGCTCCATCCATTTCCTGTGCGCCTGGGCGCTCGCGCTCTTCGTGGCGGTGCACCTCCTCATGGTGCTGCTTGCCGGCCCGCTCAACCTGCTGGGCGCCATGCTGTCCGGCTGGTATCGGGTACCGCGCGAACGCGCGCCGGAGCCCCGGCCATGAGCGGCATCTTCACGCGCCGCACGCTGCTCACCGGCATGACCGCCGGCGCCGCGAGCCTGCTCGCCGGCTGCGACACGCTGGCCCGCAATGCAGAATTCCGCAAGGCGCTTTTCTCGGCCGAGAACATGCACAAATGGCTGCAACGCGCGCTCCAGAACCGCACCGCGCTGGCCCGCGAATACAGCCCGGAAGACCGCTCGCCCACTTTCCGGGGCAATGGCACGCTCAATCCCAACACCGCGGAATACAAGGCGCTGTGGCGAGAGAATTTCGCCAACTGGCGCCTCAAGGTCGACGGGTTGGTGGAACGTCCGCTCTCGCTGGGGCTGGCGCAGCTCCACAGCATGCCCAACCGCATCCAGACCACCCGCCACGATTGCGTGGAAGGCTGGAGCGCCATCGGCACCTGGCGCGGCGTGCCGCTGGCGCTGCTGCTGGAGGCCGCGCGCATCTCCACCCGCGCGCGCTACATCGTCTTCCACTGCATGGACGATATGGGCGGCGGCAATGCTTATTATGAGAGCATCGACATGGTCGACGCGCTGCACCCCCAGACCATCCTGGCCTTCGCGCTCAACGACAAGCCATTGAGTGTGCGTAACGGTGCCCCGCTGCGGCTGCGGGTCGAGCGGCATCTGGGCTACAAGCACGCCAAATATATACGCCATGTCGAAGTCGTCGCGGATTTGCGCGGCGTGCGCGGCGGCAAGGGCGGCTTCTGGGAGGATGTGGCCGGCTATGAATGGTATGCCGGGATATAGGGGCTGGCAGGACGCGCGGAACGACGCTAGGTCCGGCCGGTCGACAGGGAACAAGGGCACACAATGAAAATCCTGACGCGCTTGCTGAACGGCGTCATCCGACGCGGTACGCTCACCATCCGCTATGCCGACGATGTGGTGGAGACAGTGGGAAGTCCCTCACCGGACTTCCCGGACGTGGTCATCCGGTTCACGGATAAAGGCGCGCCGCGCGCCATTCTGGCCGACGCCGCGCTGGGCGCGGGCGAGACGTTCATGGATGGCCGGCTCGTCATCGAGCAGGGCAGCATCTGGGATCTGCTGATGCTCGTCACCGGCAACAGCCCGCTGGAAAGCGACAAGGCACTGGAATCCCCGGGCCTGATCAAGCGCGCGGCCGAGCGCGTAATCCACTGGCGCGACGGCTACAACCGGCGCAGCCGCTCGCGCGCCAATGTCGCCCATCATTACGATCTGTCGGACGATCTCTACGATCTCTTCCTCGACGTGGACCGGCAATATAGCTGCGCCTATTTCACCGATCCCGAGAGCGTGAGCTTGGAGCAGGCGCAGCTCGACAAGAAGGCGCACATCGCCGCCAAGCTGGCGCTCGCCCCGGGCCAGCGCGTGCTGGACATCGGCTGCGGCTGGGGCGGCATGGCGCTCTATCTCCATCGCGTGGCGGATGTGGACGTGCTCGGCGTCACGCTTTCCGAAGAGCAGCTCAAGGTCGCGCGGCGCCGCGCGCAGGAGTGCGGGGTTGCCGACCGGGTCAAGTTCGAGCTGCTCGATTATCGCGATGCGCAGGGGCCGTTCGACCGGATTGTCTCGGTCGGCATGTTCGAGCATGTCGGCGCGCATCACTATCGCGAGTTCTTCCGCACCTGCCACAATCTGCTGGCGCCCGACGGCGTGATGCTGCTGCACACCATCGGCCGGCTGGACGGCCCGTCCTACACCGACGCTTTCACGCGCAAATATATCTTCCCCGGCGGCTATGCCCCCGCGCTTTCGGAGATCATGCAAGGGAGCGAGCCCAACAAGCTGCTGCTCACCGACGTGGAGGTGCTGCGCGTCCATTATTTCCACACACTGCGCCACTGGTACGAGCGGGCAGCGCAGGCGAAGGACAAGATCGTCGCGCTTTACGACGAGCGGTTTTACCGCATGTGGACCTTCTATCTGGCGGCGGCGGCATCCGGCTTCCGCTATGGCAGCCAGGCCAATTACCAGCTCCAATATGTGCGCGACCGCATGATGCTGCCGCTGACCCGCGACTATATGGCGCAGGCCGAGGCCCGTTATCGCGCGATGGGCTGAGCGCCCGGCTCAGCAGCAATCCGGCGCGGGGTTGGCCCAGGCGGCCGTTATCATGCGTTCGAGCACGTCCATGTCGATATCGGCGAGCTTGTTCACATAAAGGCAGCCCACGCCGGCGCCACTGGTCCGGTGCTTGCCGAGGCGGGCGAGCAGCGGGGCCTGATCGGGGAAGCCGTTGAGGATGTAGAAGACCAGATGCCCGCTGCGCGGCGAGAAGCCGATGCGGCAGACCTTACCCTCGCGGCCGCTCTCGTAGCGATAATGATGGGTGCCGAAGCCGATGATCGAGGGGCCCCACATCACTGCCGGGGCGCCGCTCAGTCGCTCCATCAGAGGCACGAGCGCCTGTGCGTCGGCGCGGCGGACGGGATTGGGCAGCGCGGCGATGAAATCAGCGACGCCGGTGGCGGTAGGCTTGGTCTTCGCGTCCGCCATGGCGTGCCCCTCATCTGTTCCCTGCCGCGTCGAGAATAGCCGATTCCATGCTCGGGCGATAGCACGGCGGGGCGATATGGTTGCACTGGAGCGCCCCTCCTGTTAGGCGCGCGCCCGTCCCTATCCAGCCAACAGGATCTGCCCATGTCCGAGTCCATCAAGCGCGTCGTCCTTGCCTATTCCGGCGGTCTCGACACCAGCGTGATTCTGAAATGGCTCCAGACCAACTATGGCTGCGAAGTCGTGACGTTCACCGCCGACCTCGGCCAGGGCGAGGAGTTGGAGCCGGCGCGCCAGAAGGCGAAGCTCGCCGGCGTCAAGGATGAGCACATCTTCATCGACGATCTGCGCGAGGAGTTCGTGCGCGATTACGTCTTCCCGATGATGCGCGCCAACGCCCTTTACGAAGGGCTTTACCTGCTCGGCACGTCCATCGCTCGGCCGCTCATCGCCAAGCGGCAGATCGAAATCGCCAAGATGGTGGGCGCCGACGCCGTGGCGCATGGCGCGACCGGCAAGGGCAATGATCAGGTGCGCTTTGAGCTCAGCTATTACGCGCTCCAGCCGGACATCAAGGTGATCGCCCCCTGGCGCGAGTGGGATCTCACCAGCCGCACCAAGCTCATCGAGTTCGCCGAGGCGCACCAGATCCCTGTCGCCAAGGACAAGCGCGGCGAAGCGCCCTTCTCCACCGATGCGAACATGTTGCACACCTCTTCGGAGGGGAAGGTGCTGGAGGATCCGTGGGAGGAAGTGCCCGATTACGTCTATTCGCGCACCGTCAATCCCGAGGATGCGCCGGACGAGCCGGAATATATCACCATCGATTTCGAGCGCGGCGACGGGGTGGCGCTGAATGGCATGGCGATGAGCCCCGCGACGCTGCTGGTCGCCCTCAACGACCTCGGCCGCAAGCATGGCATCGGCCGGCTCGATCTGGTCGAAAACCGCTTCGTGGGCATGAAGTCGCGCGGCATGTACGAGACACCGGGCGGCACCATCTATTATCAGGCGCATCGCGGCATCGAGCAGTTGACGCTTGATCGGGGCGCGGCCCATCTT
>DASRXY010000267.1:0-3851 GCA_035654035.1 Sphingobium sp.
TCTCGACCATGATTTCACGGTGGCGCTGGGCGTCATCAACCTGTTCAACAAGTTCTACTATCGCAACGTGTTCGATTATCAGGGCCTCGGCTATCCGCAGACGGATGCGCAGCCGGCTCCCCCGCGCGAATGGTATCTGACCTTGTCGAAGCGCTTCTGATCCGGCCGCGGCGCACGGGGGCCCTCTTCCCCGCGTGCCGCGTTCGGTGGTCCCCCTTGCGCCGCCGGGCTGTCTGCTCGGTGGCGTTTTTTTGGGTAGGCTGGATACGGCGCTGAAACGGTGCCGGACTCTGGCATGTCCCGACAGTGCCGGCCCGCGCTCGCGCCCGGCCATCGGTCGGCCCATCCGTTCCAATCCCGTACGCGTGAAAAGCGGGAGCCTAGGGCGCCGGGGTATGTCGGCTCATGGAGTCCGGCTTCCGCAGGAGCACCGGTCCTGTCCTGATCTGGAGAGTCTCTGGCATTCTGGCCCAGCCGGTGCGGATGCGCGGCAAAGCGGGCAAGTGCTAACCGCCCGCGCCCCCTCGATAGGCGCGCGGTGTAACGCCGAAATGCTCGCGGAAGGCGCGGGTGAAATGGGCCGAGCTGTTGAAGCCCCAGGCAAAGGCAATCTCGGTGAGGGTATGGCCCTGCCAGCTTGGGTGACGGATCTGACGCGCGCACTCCTCCAGCCGGCGGCGCATGATATAGGCCGAGAGCTTCTCGCCGGAGCGGGCGAACACCGTGCGCAGATAACGCGGCGACATGCGCAGGCCCTGTGCAACCTGCGCGGGCGAGAGGCCGGGATCGCGCAGATGCTCTTCGATATAGCGCACGATGTCCGCCTGCCGGCCGCGCACCACTGCCGAGATGCTGGGCTCCGCCTCGAAGCCGATGGCATAGGCCATGGAGAGCATATCGAGCAGATGGCGCGCGAAGCGGGTGTCGTAGGCCGATGAGAAGCCGCCTTCGAGCTGCGCGTCGAGCTTTGCGACCATGGCGGACATGGTGCCTGTGAGGCCCACATCGCTGCGCAGGCGGCGGCCGCAATATTGCTCCGGAGCGGGCAGATGCTCGCGCATCGTCTGTGCATCGACGCGCAGCATGAGCACGGTGGAGGCATCGTCGATGGTGAAGCAGTGCGGCACGGCGCTGTCGCACAGCACGAAATCGCCTTCCTCCAGATGCGCCTCGTGGCCCCAATGATTGAACACGCCGCGGCCGCGCAACTGGAGCAGGTAGGAGTAGAGGCGCGGCGCGCCGGCGCGGATGTGGCGCGGCGTGCGTTCGATACTGGAGCGGTTGGCGCTCATGCGCACGAACTGCACCGGGCCCAGCCGGCCCATGCCGAGCCGGGCGGCGAAGGCGTGCCGGTCGGCCGGCGTGAAGTCGACCTGGTTGAGCTGGCGGGAATAGATCTGGTTCCAGTCGGTTGTGCGTGTCGCGACCGGCAACAGGTCACTGCTGAACGACTCCATTGTTCCTCTCCTCGCGCGACCTTGCCGGCCGTTTCGCATATGGCGGGATTGTCTCCTGCCGGCGGGGCTTTGCAAGCCTTTCCCCCCGCCGGATGCCGCAGCGGCATGGATGCGCGCAGGATGGGCTGTCCGCAAGGCGCCCGTGATGGCCGATAAGAAGGAATAGGCAGTCATTCTTGACCTCACGGACAAAGCCGCCGCTTTCGTTTGACCGTTTTCGCCCGGCGCTTCTACGCCGGTGCCTGTACGACGGACGGCCAGGAAACTGGCCGTCGGCAACAGGGGAGAAGCGGCATGACGAAGGGGCACGCGACCAAACCAAAGAGCGACTTCGACCTGACGCGGCGGAGCGCGCTTGCGGGCGGATCGGCCCTCGCGCTGCTGCTGCCGACCATGGCGCGGGGGCAGCTCGTCCGCCGCTATGCCGCGCCTCGCCGATTGACAAATGTCGATCATCTGGTGGTCTATCGCCGCGAGACCGAGTTCGTCGGCTGGCCGCACACCATGGGCTTCTGGAACATGGGCGACGGCGAGATCCTCCAGCAAGTCACGTCCATCAACAGCCGCTACGAGAGCGCCGACGCCATCAGCCACGACAATATCGGCCGGGGCGGGGGCGGCGGCAAATCGGTGGCGCTGCGCTCGCGCGACTGGGGGCGGACATGGGATGGCGCCAATCCCGTCTTCAACATGATGAGCAACCAGGCGCCGGACATGGCGAACGCCAAGTCCATGGGCGACCTGCAACCCATCGACTTTCTCGATCCCAACGTGCTGGTCGCCAATTCCGGCACGGCCTTCGGCCTGCCAAACGGGCGCACGGTGGTGCGCGTCTCCAAGGACCGGGGGCGGAGCTGGAGCCCGCCCATTCCGGTGCCGCTGGATGGGCTGCACTCGCTCTCCGGCATGAACTCGGTGCTGGTCCGGCCGGACGGCACGGCGCTCATCTGGCTGATGGAAGTGGACAAAGAAGGGTGGAATCGCCACCCTTGCGTCTATGCGCTGCCGCCGCGCGGCACCGATTTCCATTTCCTCACCTTCATCACGCCCAAGGTCGATCCCATGGGCAATGCGGATGGCGACTACAGCAGCACGTTCCGCTTCGGCGGGCACCGCTGGTTCTATCCACGCGGCTACCTGCTGCCGAGCGGGCGCATGCTCTGCGTGCTGCGTTCCCAGCGCGATCCGCGCGGGGTGATGTGGACCGAGGTCCATGCCAGCGACGATGGCGGGCGGACCTGGGGCTTCCTCTCGCGCGTCAACGATTTCGGCTCGCCCGGCAGCCTGGTGCGCCTGCCCGACGGGCGGCTGGTCATGGTCTATGGCTATCGGCTTGCCCCCTCGGGCATCCGTGCCACGGTGAGCGAAGATGAGGGCCGGACATGGGGCCCGGAGCTGATCGTGCGCGACGATGGCGGGAGCTGGGACCTGGGCTATCCCAATGCCTGGGTGACGGACGACGGCAAGATTGGCGTCATCTATTATTTCAACAGCAAGGACGACAAGGTCCAGGTCAATGGCGGCGTGCGGCACATCTGCCGCAGCATCTTCTCGGTCGATTGAGGAGCGCCGGGCGCGACCCGGGTAGGCAGGAGGAGCGGATATGAGCGCGCAGGATATCGACGCCGCGCCGGCAGGCGCATGGGCCACGGACCGGCGGCGTCTGCTGTTCGCCGGGGCGGTCCTGCTCGCGCTGCCGGTTGCGGCGCGTGCCGCCGGCGAGGCCGTGCGCGAGGCCGATGTGACGATTCCGACGCCGGATGGATCGGCCGACGCAGTGCTGTTCACGCCGGCGGGCACGGGACCCTGGCCGGCAATCATCCTGTGGCACGATCTTGCCGGGCTGCGGCCGGTCTATCGGGACATGGGGCGCACGCTGGCGGCCCAAGGCTATGTCGTGCTGGCGCCCAATGCCTTTTATCGCAGCGCCCGGGCGAATGGTGCGGAGCTGAACATGCGCGATCCGCAAGTGCGCCAGCGCCAGACGGATTATCGCGCCGCGGCGACGGACGAGGGCATCGCGCGCGATGCGGTGGCGTACATGGCTTATCTCGATGGGCTTGCGCAGACGGCGACGCAGCGCAAGGCTGGCACGCTCGGCTATGATGTCGGCGCCTCCTACGCCTTCCGCGCTGCCGCTGCGCTGCCCGAGCGGATCGCCGCGGTAGCCTGTATCCATGGACTCGGCGTCGCCACGCCGCGCCCCAACAGCCCGCATCTGCTGGTGGCGAAAAGCCGGGCGGCCTATCTGGTCGTGCAAGCGCGCGACGATGATGCCCGTGAGCCTGAGGACAAGGACGATCTGCGCAAGGTGATCGCCGATGCCGGGCTCGGGGGGACGGTGGAGATTTCTGCCGCTGACCATGGCTTCGCGGTGCCGGGCAATGCCCGCTA
>DASRXY010000268.1:0-7716 GCA_035654035.1 Sphingobium sp.
CTTGAGGCAGTGGCCGTCCTCCAGCAGCAGCAGCCGGTTGCCGTCGATCGCCTCCGGCCGGATCTCGCTGGGCGGATCGCGCGGGTCGTCCTTGGGGAAGGCGACGTAGAGCGGATCGTCGAACAATATCTCGGTCTCGACGTCGCCGCAGGGAAAGGGCAGGGCGAGCAGCACGCAGTCGGCATGGCCGTGGCGCAGCGAATCGAGCGCGGCGTGGCTCGTCTCCTCGCGCAGATAGAGCTGGAGGGACGGACGCTCGGCGCGCAGGCGGGGCAGCAGCCGGGGCAGCAGGAAGGGCGCGATGGTGGGGATGACACTCATGCGCAGCTCGCCCGCCAGTGGCGATCCGGAGGCCTGGGCGAGCGCTGCCAGTTCCTCCGCCTCGCGCAGCACGCGATGGGCTTTTTCCACGATGCGGTCGCCCAGGGCCGTGAAGCGGACGATGCGGCGCGTCCGCTCCACCAGCGTCACGCCGATCAGCGATTCCAACTCGCGAATGCCCGCCGAGAGCGTCGACTGGGTGACGAAGCAGGCCTCGGCGGCGCGGCCAAAATGCCCATGTTCCTTCAGCGCCACCAGATATTGGAGCTGCTTGAGCGTGGGCATATAGGCAGACATTGATCGCTCCATTCGATGGAATGAGCGATATTTAATCGATCTGTTCGATTAAAGCAAGGCGCGGTAGATGCCGAAGAGCGAAGTGAGCGTCAGGATGCCGCCGACCAGGATGAGCAGCGGCTTGGGCGCGACGCGCCGCGCGATCATGGCGCCCAGAGGGGCTGCCGCGACGCCGCCGATGAGCAGGCCGATGGTCGCGTGGGTGAAGGTCTCCCAGCCGAGATGGAGAAGGAAGGTGGCGCTAATCGCCAGCGTCAGGAAGAACTCCACCGTGTTGACGGTGCCGATGGTGTGACGCGGGCTCGAACCCTGCAGCAGCAGGTTGGACGTGACGACCGGCCCCCAGCCGCCGCCGCCGGAGGCATCGAGGAAGCCGCCGATGAGGCCCAGCGGCGTCACCCAGCGTGCGTCGCGTGCCTGCGGCGGATAGCGCAGGCCTCGCCACAGCAGCCACACGCCGATCGCCGCCAGATAGGCGAGGATGAACGGCTTGATGAGCGATCCGTCGATATGGGAAAGCAGATAGGCGCCGGTGACGCCGCCGATCACGCCGGGCAACAGCAAGCGCCAGAAGAGCCGCCAGTCGACATTGCGATGCCAGATATGGCTGACGGCCGAGACCGCCGTGGTGCAGGTCTCCGCGGCGTGCACGCTGGCCGAGGCCGCGCGCGGCGGCACGCCCAGCGCTAGCAGCAGCGAGCTGGAGATTACGCCATAGGCCATGCCCAAAGCCCCATCGACGATCTGGGCGCCGAAGCCGACCAGCACAAAGGGGAGAAGCGCGCTGGTCGTCTCGATCCAGGGTTCAAGCATGACAATCCTATATTCTCAACTATCCCTATCAAGAATATGGAAATCAACGCCCGGCGCAAGACAAGGAATCCTTGTCCAAGCCTTGTGTCCGCCTTTCTCTGGAAATTGGCGTTCACGCTCACTAGAATAGTGGACTTGTTCGTGACGAGGGTCAACGCGCCATGGGGCTCATTACCTATCTTGATTCCGTGAAAGCGCGCGATCCTGCGCCGCGTTCCCGGCTCGAGGTCCTGCTTTATCCCGGCGTGTGGGCGCTTGCCTTTCACAAGGTGGCACACCGCCTGTTCGGCGCGCGGCTTTATTTCCTGGCACGCGCGGTGAACCATTTCGCGCGCTTCCTCACGGCAATCGATATCCATCCCGGCGCGAAGATCGGCCGCAATTTCTTTATCGACCATGGTTTCACCGTAATTGGCGAGACGGCGGAGATCGGCGATAACGTCACCATTTACCAATGCGTGACGCTGGGCGGCACGGACCCGGCGAACGGCATTGCCGGCAAGCGCCACCCCACCATTCTGGACGGCGCGATTCTTGGCTCAGGCTGCCAGGTGCTGGGCCCGGTGGTGATCGGCGAGCGCGCGCGCATCGGCGCCAATGCGGTCGTGACCAAGGATGTGCCTGCCGGCGCGGTGATGACCGGCATCCCGGCCAAGCCGATGCTGGTGGACGCGCGCGAATATCAGAAGAGCTTCGTACCCTATGGCACGCCCTGCGCGGAAAATTACGATCCGCAGACGCAAAAGCTGGAGATTCTCCAGTGCGAAGTGGAGCAGCTGCGCAAGCGCCTCGCCGAGCTGGTCGCGGAGCGGGACGGCGAGGATGACGAGCCCAATACGCCGGGCGGGCACCGCACCGGGGCGCGGGCATGACGGATCGCTCGCCGTGCCCTCAGCCTCAGGGCCGGGAGCATCGTGAATAACGTCACTCCCTTTCCCGGCGCCGCGCGGCCGGGGGCCCCTTCGCAAACGGCTTTCGACCGCCTCGAACTCTCCCGCATCATGGATCTTTACGGGCGCATGGTGGCGGCCGGCCAGTGGCGCGACTATGCCATCGACCTCAATCGCGAGGTCGCGATTTTTTCGGCCTTCCGCCGTGCCGCCGAGCGCCCCGAATATCGCATCGAGAAACGCCCGGCTTTGCGCCATCGCCAGGGCATGTGGGCGCTGATCGGTGAGCACGGCGCCGTGCTGCGGCGCGGACAGGAACTGGCCGGCATCCTCGCCCCGGTCGAGCGCCGGCTGGTCAAGCTGGTGGAGGATTGAAGGCGCGGCTGGGGGCAGAGCCGGATACGCCGAAGATGCTCAGGCGCGGTGCCGCATAAGGGAAAGGCCCAGCCGAGGTGGATCGCGCCGGCTTCGTGGGTAAGCGCGTAAAGGAAGGTGCGAGGACGAGGGAGCGCGGAGTTCCACTCTGCCAGAGCGGGACGTGGTGCCGTGAATGGCTGAGCTGTGATGCGGGACGGATGAGCTACATCGCGTGCCCCTTCAACCGATCCCGATTATTCGCCTCAATGAGATGAACCAACTTGCCCCATGAACCTCCCCTGTGCTCCTGCGCTGGCAGAAGCACAGGGCGGTCGGGCACAGCAGCCGGATTATGGCTGCTGAGGCTGTCCAGAAGCCCGCTGCCTGGTTCGACATCCCCCCTGTGCTTTTGCGCCGGAAGGAGCCCACCTCTAACCGATTATCATAGCCGCCCTGGGCTTCTGCCTGCGCAGGAGCACGGAAGGTTCAAACGCAATCCCCGGCTCTATCGGATCGGGGTCAGATATTGCGCGCCGGTGAGACGATTCTCGTATTAGCATGGTGTGGGGCGGAAACGCCTTCCCCGCGCTATGCGTCGCTCCCTCAAAGCTCCACGCAGCCGCCGTCCACATACAGGTCCACACCGGTGATGAAGCTCGCCTCGTCCGAGGCCAGGAACAGCACCGGGCGGGCGATCTCCTCCGGCGTGCCCATGCGCTTCATGGGAACGACGCCGGCCATCATGTCCTTCATGCCGTCCACCTGATCAGCGGTGACGCCGCCGGTGCGGGTGATGATGGGCGTGTCGGTGGGGCCGGGGCTCACCATGTTGACGCGGATGCCCTCGCTCACCAGCTCGGCCGCGAGCGTGCGCACCACGGCGCGCAGGCCTGCCTTGGCGGCGGCGTAGATGACATTGCCCGGCACCGCGACCAGCGCGCCGATGGAGCCGGTGACGACGATGGCGCCGCCGCGCCCCATCAGCGGCAGTGCCTTCTGGATGGCGAAGAAGCAGCCGCGCAGGTTGATGTCGTGGACCTGGTCCCAGTCCTCGGGCGTCACCTCCGGGATCGGCTTGAACGTGCCGATGCCGGCGTTGACGAAGAGGATGTCGATGCGGCCATGTGCCTGCCGGATGGCCTTCAGCACGTCGCCGCCGCTTTGTACGTCGCCGATGTCGCCCACGAAGCCACGCGCGCCGGGGATCTGCGCAACCGTCTCGTCGATGGTCCCCTGCGAGCGCCCGGTCAGGAACACATGCGCGCCCTCCACGCCGAAGCCGATCGCCGCCGCGCGGCCGATGCCGCTGTTGCCGCCGATGATGAGGACCACCTTGTCCTTGAAGCGCATCAGTCTCTCCCTGTTCTCAGAATGGCGAATTGGGATTTGGTCCGTCGGTCGGCACGTCCATCGTCACGTCCCAATGCTCGACGATGCGCCCATCCTCGATGCGGAAGATGTCCATCACCGCGAAGCCCGGGTCACCGGGGAAGCGGCGGACATGATAGTGGACGATGACATGGTCCTTGTCGGCGAACATGCGCTTGATGTCGTGCACCGCTTGGGGCGTGGCGGTGCGGATCATGTCGAGGAAGGTCTTGAGCGCGTCGCGGCCGGGCGGGGCCATCTGGCTGTGCTGGATGTAGTCCGGCGCGATGTAGCGGTCGACCGCCCCGGACTCCATGGGATTGAGCACATCGCGGAACAGGCCCGTCACCAGCTCGAGATTGGCTTGCTCCTGCGCCGAATACATTTCGCTCTCCCGCCGCGCTCAGCCATTGCAGGCGCATCCGGCAGGCTTAGTGCATCGCAGATGGGCGGCAATGCAACTGTTTCCGCAGGCCTTGCCCTTCTTGCAGACCTTGCAGCAGGCGCTGGCGGCGCAGGCCGGGCTGTCGCCGACGAGCGGCGCGCCCATCAGCGGCAGGGCAAGCAGGAGCAGGCCGCGCAGGATGCGGCGCCGGACGTTCTGGCGCATGATGGCCTTCCTTTCCGGTTTGTTTCCTAGCGGCCCGATAAAGGCGAGGGCAGCGGATCAAGGTCCACGCTGCAGCCCATTTTCGAGCTTTCCCCATTTTTGAGCTTTCCACGCCAGGCCGCATCCCGCGATTGCGCGCAGAGCGCTTTCCATGCAGGGTCGCGAACGTGACCGATATGCCCGCGACCAGGATCAGCCAGCGCGACCCGGAGAGCCTGCCCTGGTGGCAGGGCGCCGCCATCTACCAGGTCTATCCACGCAGCTTCGCCGATAGCGATGGCGATGGTGTGGGCGACCTGCCCGGCATCACCGCGCATCTCGATCATGTCGCGCGGCTGGGCGTGGACGCGGTCTGGCTTTCGCCCTTCTTCCCCTCGCCGATGCGCGATTTCGGCTATGATGTGGCGGATTATTGCGGCGTCGATCCACTGTTCGGCACACTCGCCGATTTCGACGCGCTGGTCGCCCGGGCGCACGAGCTGGGCCTCAAGGTCGTCATCGATCAGGTCTATGCCCATACCTCCGACCAGCATCCCTGGTTCCTCTCCAGCCGCAACGATCCCGCTGGGCCGCATGGCGACTGGTATGTGTGGGCTGATCCGCGGCCAGACGGATCGCCGCCCAGCAACTGGCAGAGCGTGTTCGGTGGCCCGGCCTGGACATGGGACGCCCGGCGCCGGCAATATTATTTCCACAATTTCCTGAAAGAGCAGCCGCAACTCAACGGACACAGCCCGGCTGTGCAGGCGGCGCTGCTGGCGGCGGCGCGCTTCTGGCTGGAGCGCGGCGTGGATGGCTTCCGCCTGGACGCGCTCAACTTCCTGATGCACGATCCGCGCCTGCGCCACAATCCGCCGCAACCGGCCGACAAGGGCGCGGTTCGCTCGCGACCGTTCGATTATCAGCGCCGGCTCTACAATCAGGGCCACCGCCACATCCCCCGCTTCATCGAGAAGATTCGCGCGCTCATGGATGGCTATGCGGGCCGTTTCACTGTCGCCGAGATCGGCGGGGAGGACGCGCCGCGCGAAATGAAGCTCTACACGCGCGGCGAAACGCGGCTCAACACCAGCTACGGCTTCGATTTCCTCTATGCGCCCGCGCTGACACCCGCGCTGGTGGCGCAGACGCTGCGTGAATGGCCGGATCGCGCGGGGATGGGTTGGCCGAGCTGGGCCTTCGAAAATCACGATGCGCCGCGCGCGCTTTCGCGCTGGCTGCCGGGCGATGCGGACCCGGAAACCCGCGCTCGCTTTGCGGCCATGAAGATGCTGCTGCTCACGTGCCTGCGCGGCAACATCTTCCTCTACCAGGGCGAGGAGCTGGGTCTTGGCCAGGTCGATATCGCTTTCGAGGACCTTCAGGATCCCGAGGCGATCGCCAACTGGCCACTGACCCTGAGCCGCGACGGTGCACGCACGCCCATGCCCTGGCAGGCCGACGCGCCGCAGCACGGCTTCTCCCCTGGGCGGCCATGGCTGCCCTTCGGCCCGGATCACGGCGCACTGGCGGTTGATCGGCAGGAGGCCAACCCGGCCTCGCTGCTCCACCTCACGCGGCGGCTGCTCACCGCGCGCAAGGCGCTGCCGGCGCTGCGCTGGGGCGATGCGCGGGTGCTGGCGGCGGATACGGCGCTGCTGCTCTTCCGCCGCCGGTTCGGGGAGGAGCGGCTGCTCTGCCTCTTCAACCTCGGCCCCGATCCTGTCACCTGGCCCGCCGGCGTGCCGCGCACGGCCGAACCGCTGCTCGCGGTGGGCGGCGCGGGGCGAGGCGCGCTACCGGGTTATTCGGGCTGTGTCCTGCGCGGCTGAGCGGCGTGCGCGCGATTATGGAAATCGTCATTGACAGGCTCTAGGGGCATTGTGGAATGAGGTTCGTATTTTGAAGGGGGAGGCTGAATGCAGAGTGTAGCGGGCGCCGTGGCTTTCGTGACCGGCGGCGCGAGCGGGATCGGCCTCGGTATCGCGCGGGCATTGGTGGAGGAGGGCGCGAAGGTCGCCGTCGCGGACGTGCAGGAGGAGAGCCTGGCCCGCGTGCGTGAAATGGCGCGCGAGGAAGGCTGGGGCGAACGCTGCCTGACGCTGACGCTCGATGTGCGCGACCGCCCCGGCTACAAGGCCGCGCTCGACGAGACCGAAGCGCGCCTCGGCCCGCTGCGCATTCTCGTGAACAATGCCGGCGTGGGCATTGCCGGCCCGGTGGACGAGGCGACCCACGCCGATTGGGACTGGGGCGTGGGCGTCAATGTCATCGGTGTTGCCAACGGTCTGGTGGAAGGCTTGCCGCGCATCAAGGCGCAGGGGCAGGGCGGCCATGTCGTCAATGTCGCCTCCGAGGGCGGGATCATGTCGGCGCGGCTCACGCGCGGCATTTATGCGCCAACCAAGGCGGCGGTCATTTCGCTCACCGAGCATCTGCGCGTGGAGCTTGAGCATAAGGGGTTCCCCATCGGGACCACAGTGGTCTGCCCCGGCCCGGTCGCCACCAACATCGCCGAGACCGAGCATCTGCGCCCGCCCGAGTTCCGGGTGGAGAGTCCGTTCCGGAACCGTGACAATCCGCATGGCGCGCTGCCGGACAATCCCTCCGGCGAGGATTATTGGCTCGACCCGCTGCTCGTCGGCCGCTGGACCGTGCATGCCATCGTGCATGATCGGCTCTACGTCATCACGCACCCGCAGTTCATCGACTCCGTGAAGGCACGCCACCGGGGCATCGAAGAGGCCATGGCGCCCGATTATCTGCCGCGTTGAGCGGAGCTGCGGCGAAGGATGGGGAGCGCTCCGCCAGCGTTGATTGCCTCGAGGGGGGTGGTGATGGCCGAGGGCGCAGGCTGCCTCGGGCCGGTGAGGGCTCTGTGAGATGGTCCCGGTCCTGATCGACCTGACGTCGACACAGATTGCGTGCGCAGGAGCACGGATTGCTCGATCGAAAACGGGGGCATCTTCGCGTCCAGCATCAAGCGCAACGGCCGGGTGGATACAGTCGGCGGCCTGTGCATCTGGTGGCGCTGATCCTCTGCCGGCGGCCCATGCCCTCTGCCCGGCGGGCCTTCAGTCG
>DASRXY010000269.1:0-4407 GCA_035654035.1 Sphingobium sp.
CACCTCGCGCCCTTCCTTGCCGGCGAGCCGCGCCGTCAGCAGCGAGCCGGAGCGCGGCGCGGCCTCCACCACCACCGTGCCGGCGCTCATCCAGGCAATGATGCGGTTGCGCGCCGGGAAGTGGCGGGCGAGCGGCTCGGCGCCGGGCGGCAACTCGCTCAGCAGCAGGCCCTGCTCGGCGATCGCCTCCTGCAAGGCGCCGTTTTCCGGCGGGAACACCACATCGATGCCGCAGCCGATCACGGCGACGGTGCGCGCGGGCGTCGCGCCGCTATGGGCGGCCGTATCGATGCCGCGCGCCAGCCCGGAGACGACGACCAGCCCCCGCTCCGCAAGGGCCCGGCCCAGCGTCCGCGCAAAACGGCAGGCGCTGGCCGAGGCGTTGCGCGCGCCGACGATGGCGACGCTGCGCTGCGCGCCCAGTGCCGCGTCGCCCCGCGCGATCAGCACGGCCGGCCCCCCCTCGGCCCGTGCGAGCAGCGGAGGATAGTCCGCCTCTTCCAGGAAAATGTGGCGCGCACCGAGCCGCTCGACCGCTGCCATCTCTCGCGCCACACGCGCCGGATCGGCCGGGCGAACGCCGCGCGTTCCACCGCGTGCTGCCAGGTCCGGCAGGGCATCGAGTGCCGCGCCGGCGGTGCCGAAGCGCGCGATGAGCTGGCGATAGGCCACCGGCCCGACATTGGCCGTGCGCGCGAGCCGCAGCTTCTCCAGCCTCTCTCTCGACGCGCTCTCCACGCTCATGCCCGCGCTGCTCATGCCTTTCCGGACGATCCCACGCGGGGTTCCTGCCCTTTGGCGAGGCGCGCGATATTGGGCCGGTGCTTCCAGAGCACGATCACCATCATCGCCACCAGCGGCTGCTCAAGCTCGCCATAGCCCATCGCCAGCGCGGCGAGCGGCGCGCTTATCGCCGCGCACATGCCGCCGACGGAGGAAATGCGCGAAATCGCCAGCGCGATAATCCACACCAGCGCGAAGACGAGCCCGATCGACCAATGGAAGGCCAGGGCCACGCCCAGCATGGTCGCCACGCCTTTGCCGCCCCGGAACCGGAGCCAGACGGGGTAGCAATGGCCGATAAAGGCAAGCACGCCGGCCAGGACGCCGCCATAGCCCGGCAGCAGCCGGTCGCCGACGATCACCGCCACGGCGCCCTTCGCGGCATCCAGCACCAGTGTCGCCGCGGCCAGCCCCTTGCGGCCGGTCCGCAGCACATTGGTGGCACCGATATTGCCCGAGCCGATGCGGCGCAGGTCGCCCGCGCCGGTCAGCACCGTCAGCACCATGCCGAAGGGGATGGAGCCCAGAATATAGCCCAGCGCCATCACCAGCGCCGGCATCTGCCATTCCGTCACGGTCGTCCCTCCCGAAAGCGCGGCCCCCCGCGGCTGGGTGGCAACTTGCCTGTGCCGGCGCTCGCGTCAAGGCGCCACGGGGCTCGTGGCGGGAAATCGGCACGGAAGCCGTCCGGGCCAAGATTGACTCGCGCCCCCGCCCGGGCACAAAGGGAAGGCGATGACCACTCCCGCCTCCGCCGCCGATGCGCCCGTGCTCTTCTTCGATTCCGGGGTGGGCGGCCTCTCGATCCTGGCGCCGGCCCGCGCGCTGATGCCGGACATGCCGATCGTTTATGCCGCCGATAATGCGGGCTTTCCCTATGGGACCAAGAGCGACGCGGAGATTGCCGCGCGCGTGCCGGCTCTGCTCGGTCGACTCGTCGAACGCTACCGTCCGCGCATCGTCGTCATTGCCTGCAACACGGCTGCGACCATTGCGCTGGCCCATGTTCGCGCCGCGCTCGACATTCCGGTGGTCGGCACCGTGCCGGCCATCAAGCCGGCGGCCCTCGCTTCCCGCACCCGCGTCATCGGCGTGCTCGGCACCGAGGCCACGGTGCGCCAGCCCTATGTGGACCGACTCGCCGCCGAGCATGGCGCCGATTGCGTCGTGCTGCGCCATGGCAGCGCCGCGCTGGTCGCCTATGCCGAGGCGCGGCTGCGCGGAGCGCCCGCCGATCCCGATGTGCCCGCCGCCGCGCTTGCCGGCCTGCTCGATCAGCCGGAGGGCGAGCGCATGGATATGGTCGTGCTCGCCTGCACGCATTTTCCTCTACTGGAAGCGGAATTGCGCGCCGCCAGCCCCCGGGCGCTTACCTTCCTCGATGGCGGGGCTGGCATTGCGCGGCGCATTGCCTATCTGAACGGGGAACAGCCGTGGCCCGAGACGGCGCCACCCGGTCAGGCCGTGTTCACGCGGCGCGATGCAGATGTGGACGCGCTGGCGCCCGCACTGGCCCGCTACGGGCTGACACAGATCAATGTTTTGTGACCCGTTTTGGCTAGGGACTTCGTCAACTTAAGGGGTGGCGCTCGCGGCGGCGATCCGTTAGAGGGCGCTGGAGCTTAAAAGGACGGTTTTGCGCGATGATGAATTACCAGCATCTGTTCAACCAGGCGATCGAGCGGCTCCACGACGAAGGCCGCTATCGGGTTTTCATCGACATCCTGCGCAACAAGGGCAACTACCCCAATGCGCGCTGCTTTGCCGGCCATAACGGTCCCAAGCCCATCACCGTCTGGTGCTCCAACGACTATCTCTCCATGGGCCAGCATCCCAAGGTGATTACCGCCATGGAAGAAGCGCTGCACGATGTCGGTGCCGGCTCGGGCGGCACGCGCAACATCGGCGGCAACACCCATTATCATGTCGATCTGGAAGCCGAGCTGGCCGATCTGCATGGCAAGGAAGGCGCGCTGCTCTTCACCTCGGGCTATGTCTCCAACGAGGCCGCGCTCTCCACGCTCGGCAAGATCCTTCCCGGCTGCCTCATCTTCTCGGACGAGCTGAACCACGCCTCCATGATCGCGGGCATCCGCAATTCCGGCTGCGAGAAGTTCATTTTCCGTCACAACGATCTCGCGCATCTGCGCGCACTGCTGGAAGCGGCCGATCCGGAGGCGCCCAAGCTCATCGCCTTCGAGAGCGTCTATTCCATGGATGGCGACGTCGCGCCCATCGCGGAAATCTGCGACCTGGCCGATGAGTTCAACGCCCTCACCTATTGCGACGAGGTCCATGCCGTGGGCATGTACGGCCCGCGCGGCGGCGGCATTTCGGACAGGGACGCGGTCGCGGATCGCATCACTATCATCGAGGGCACGCTGGGCAAGGCCTTCGGCGTGATGGGTGGCTATATCGCGGCGGACAAGGTCATCATCGACGTGATCCGCAGCTATGCCCCCGGCTTCATCTTCTCCACCTCGCTCTCGCCGGTGCTGGTCGCGGGCGTGCTGGCGAGCGTGCGTCACCTCAAGGCCAGCTCGGTCGAGCGCGAGGCGCAGCAGGCCGCGGCGCAGTTCCTCAAGGACGAGATGGCGCGCAATGGTCTGCCGGTGATGCCTTCGGTCACGCACATCGTGCCGCTGATGGTCGGCGATCCGGTCAAGGCCAAGCGCATCAGCGACATCCTGCTCGCCGAATATGGCGTCTATGTGCAGCCCATCAACTACCCCACCGTGCCGCGCGGCACCGAGCGGTTGCGCTTCACCCCCGGCCCCACGCACAGCGAAAAGATGATGCGCGATCTGGTGGCCGCGCTGGTGGAAATCTGGGACCGGCTGGAGCTGGAGTTCCGCCAGGCTGCTTGAGGCTGGAGGGCGGCGTAAGATCACCCCTCCAACGCCGCGCCATGGCACATGGATCCGGCTTAAGGCGGCGGGGGGACGCAAGTTCGCCGCCCCAGCGCAGCCCCATCGCGCCTGATTATTATTAGAAACGGGGGGCGCGCAATCGCCTGATCGGACGCCCTCTCACGCAATCGACTCGGTACTCCGGCGCGACCCCAATAGCGCCCGCTCCCCGCGCTGACCGATCGCTCCCTCCCGCTCCATGAGCGACACCGCGTTCGGCGCGGCGAATTGGTGGCGACAGGGTGCAAATCAAGGCAGCAGCTCACCCCTACCGTCACCCCAGCGAAAGCTGGGATCTCCCGATGACCGCTCATGTCTTCGCGGGCGATTGTGTGTCCATGAACCGCCCACGTCCTCAAACGCCTTGGGCTCCTGCCTGCGCAGGAGCACAAGGATTGGTTGCGCTGGTCGCTCAGATTAGCCCCCGCCGGCTCCATCTCATGTTGAGGCGCCATTCGGTCAGGCCGGAAGGCAACATAGGGCTATCCGGCCGTTTCCGACCGCTATCCTAAATCGCCTGCGCCATCCTCCGCGAAAACTGCACGGGGCCAGCGCATATCACGCCTTGCTACCCCTCGCTCCTGGCCCTCGCCTCCCGCGCCGCTGCTTCCTCGGCGACCAGCTTTGCCAGCGCCTCGCTCGTCACCGGGGGCGAGCGCAGGAATCCCTGATAGGTGGTGCAGCCGGCGCGCGCGAGGGCGGCGAGCTGAATCTC
>DASRXY010000270.1:0-5667 GCA_035654035.1 Sphingobium sp.
GAAGAGAGGAGAGGGGCAATGGGCGAGCGTCTGCCGGACGGCAGCGAGAAAGGCCTCAAGGGGCATTTCAAGGAAGATTTCAGCCGCCGCACGCGGATCGGCCTGGCGCCGCCTGCCGGCGTGATCGACCGCAACCCGCCCTACAAGCGCATCGCCACCGAAGAGGCGTGGACCTTTCCCGCTCTGGTCAAGGCGCAGGTGACTTATCTGGAGAGCGGCGATGCGCCGGATGATGACAGCCTCAAGATGGCCGGCATGTTCTCGAAGATGCCGAGCCTCCAGGAGATGCTTCAGGACCTGGGCGATCTGCGTCTTGCGCATATGGACGAGTTCGGCATCGACCGGCAGCTCCTGCTGCTGACCGCGCCGGGCGTGCAGGTGGTGCGGCCCGGCGACGGCACGGCGCTGGCGCGCGAGGCGAACGACATCGCCGCGCAGGCCTGCCGCGATCATCCGGACCGCTTCTCCGCCTGCGCCGCCTTCGATCCGCGCGACGTGCCGGGCTCGGTCAAGGAGATCGAGCGGGCCATGGGCACGCTGGGCCTCGCCGGTGCCGTGCTCAACTCGCATTTCCAGGGCCATTATATCGACGAGCTGGCCTATTTTCCGATCCTGGAGGCGCTGGAGGCGAACGACGCCGCGCTCTACATCCACCCGACCGCGCCCTATAAGGCGCCGCATTATGAGAGCCGGGGCTTCTTCGGCGCGCTGGGCGGCTTCCCGCACGATGTGTGGCTGCACACCATGGGACTCATCTTCTCCGGCGCGTTCGATCGCTTCCCCAAGCTGCGGCTGGTCATCGGCCATATGGGCGAATGCCTGCCGCTCCAGCTCTACCGCTTCGACTGGATGCAGGGAAATGCGGACGGGCGGCCGCATCTGCGCGGCGGCCATCAGGTGAAGCTCAAACACCCGGTCAGCTATTATTTCCGCAACAATATCTGGATCACCACCAGTGGTGTCGCGTGGGAGCCGGCGATCAAGTTCTGCATGGAGCAGCTCGGCCCCGAGCGCGTGCTCTACGCCATGGACTATCCCTATCAGCAGTCCTCGGACGAGGTCGCCGCCTATGACGCGATGGCGTTCAGCCCCGAGCACAAGAAGATGCTGATGCAGACCAATGCGGAGGCGGTGTTCCGCATTCGCTGACCAGCGTTGTCATGCCCTACAAGCGGGTTGATTTTGTCCGTTGAACGGGGCAGCGAGAGGCAGCGTTCGCGCACACAGACAGTCGGAGAGGACGATCATGAAGCTCACATTGCCGCCAGGCCTTTCACCGCAGAATTTCGATGCGGCGGTCAAGGCGCTTCAGGGCGTGGTCGGCGCCGACTGGGTGATGACGAGCGATCAGGACCGTGATGCCTATGCGGATATCTATGCGCCCGGCTCGGAGGAGAAGTGGCCTGCGAGCGGTGCGGTGGCGCCGCAGAGCGTGGAGGAAATCCAGGCGATCGTGAAGATCGCCAACCAGTACAAGCTCCCCTTGTGGACCGTCGCGCGCGGCAAGAATCTGGGCTACGGCACCGCCGCGCCGCGCATGCCCGGCTGCATGGTGCTCGACCTCGGGCGCATGAAGAAGATCCACGAGCTGGACGCGACGCTCGGCTATTGCGTGGTCGAGCCCGGCGTCGGCTTCATCGACCTTTATGAGGAAATCCAGCGCCGCAAGCTGCCCCTCATGATGTCCGTCCCCGGCAATGGCTGGGGCTCGGTGCTCGGCAATGCGCTCGATCACGGCATCGGCTATACGCCCTACGGTCTGCACGCGACCAAGTTGTGTGGCTTCGAGGTGGTGCTGGGCAATGGCGATCTCGTCCGCACCGGCCTGGGGGCCATGGAGAACAACAAGGCCTGGCACCTCTTCCCCTTCGGTTACGGCCCCACCTGGGATCTCGCTTTCTCCCAATCCAATCTGGGCATCGTCACCAAGGCGGGCCTGTGGCTCATGCCGGAGCCGGAAACCTCGCTGGAGATGGTGTTCGACATTCCAGAGGCGGACGATATCGGCTGGGTGGTCGATCTGCTGACGCCGCTCAAGCTCAAGGGCATCATCGACCAGTCGATCTTCATCCCGAGCTGGCTCGGCAAGATGGTCATCAAGGGCCAGCGCAAGGACTTCTGGGACAAGCCGGGCGCCATCCCCGAGTGGCGCGTGCAGGAGCTACTCAAGGAGCACAAGCTCGGCTACTGGCAGGTTGCGCTGCGCCTCTACGGCAACGAGGGCGTGGTCAAGGCGCAGGCCGATGTGGTGCGTGCGGCCTTCAAGCAGCATTTGAGCACCCCGCCGATCGAAAGCTGGTGGCGCCAGGGCGACCCCACCAACGTCATGGACACGACGCTGGGCGTGCCCTCGGCCGTGCCGCTCCAGATGGGCGACTGGGTCGGCGGCCGCAGCGCGCATCTGGGCTTCTCGCCGGTGGTGCCTGCCACCGGCGCGCATGTGCTGGGGCAGATGAAACGTAGCCGCAAGATCATCAGCGACCATGACGTGGATTTCTACGCCAGTTTCACCATTGGCGGGCGCTTCTGCAACAACGTCAACATGCTGATGTACGACCGCGACAAGCCCGAGCAGGTGGAGAGCATGAAGACGCTGTTCAACGCGCTCATCGCTGATGCCAAGGCGGCCGGCTATGGCGAATATCGCACGCATCTGGGGTGGATGGACCCGGTGATGGATACCTATGACTTCAACGATCACGCCTTCCGCCGCATGACCGAGAAGGTGAAGGACGCGCTCGATCCGAACGGCATTCTCTCACCGGGCAAGCAGGGCATCTGGCCCAGCACCTATGCCAGCCAGCGCGGAAAGGGCAACGCATGAGCCGGGCCCTGATGCTGGGCGCGCTCGCGCTCTCCGCCGCTTTCACACTCTCGGCCTGCAATCTCGTGAAGGGCGAGGGCGGCAACAGCAGCGGCCCGCCGGCGGTCGTTGCGGCCGGCGGACCGCCGCCGCTCCCGCCCTATCAGATGCGCGCGCAGATTGACGAGACGAACCGCCTCAAGCCCAGCGCGGACGGCGAGGCGCTCTTCTCCAACCATTGCGGCGCTTGCCATCTGCCGGGCGGCATGGGCACCAATCTCATCACCGGGCAGCAGGTCGCGGCTGGCCAGACGCCGGACAAGGGCCTGCTCGCCAATCGTGACGATCTGACCGCCGACTATGTGAAGGCGGTGGTGCGCAGCGGCAAGGGCGCCATGCCGCGCCAGACCCGCGTCGACATCACCGACGCCGAGCTGGAGAAAGTCGCCGCATGGCTGGGGAAAGGAAAATGAGCAGCGAAGACATGACACAGAGCGGACTGCGGCGGCGTGACCTGCTCGCCGGGGTGGCCCTCGTCGGAACGGCGGGCGCGCTGGGCTTTGCCCGGCTCCTGCCCGGCGCGCGCGAGGCGCAGGTGTTCGTCTTCGACAGCGCGCGGCCAGCCAGCCACGCCTTTGCCCAGCTCAGCACTGCTCCCCGCCGCATCGATCTGGCGCACGAGGCCGGCACCAACTGGCAGGCACTGCGCACATTGGGCCGGGACGGCGCCGTAGCCGGCTACACCCCTTGGAGCGCCTATGTCGCCGCGCGCGGCTGGCTGGAGGAACGGGGCCTGCGTCTCGTCTCCGAGACGGTGGACGGCCGCAACGGCCTCGTCGCCTGGCACATGGCATAACGCGGCTATCCCACGGCTCTAAAAGGGCGGTTTCCCGAGTTTCCGCTGCTCGCGCGTCCTGAAGGATACCGCGCTTCGGGGCGCGGGAAACCACCAGGCTTGCCTGCGCTCGCCCTGACCTCCGTCACCACCGGCACTGAACAGGGTAGCCCAACAGATCTATCTTCATTTCATGCGCGGCCTCCCAGCGCTTTCCTGCCTTCGATCCACGCTCTCATGCCCTCGACCAAGCAGTTGCGAAGCCGCGCAATCTCCCGGCATGCGCCCCAGGCCATCCGAGGAGCCCTTGCGCAAGACTCCGTGAAATCCTGCGTGAATGGACTAGGTCCAGCCGTCGCGCGTCCTTATGACGGACAGAAAGGAAAGCTCTGGTGGGAGTGCGAGCAGAGCGCCCCGTGCCGTCGCCGGCAGCATGCGTTGCGCCGGCCATGAGCACAGGCGACGGCGCGCAAAGTGAGCCAGGCGGAGAGGAAGGGCACATGCGGTCCATCGATTATTTCGACAAGATGGTGACGCTCCAGCCGGAGCGCGCCATCCTCATCCAGGACGAGACGCGTATCAGCTATGGCGCAATGCACCGCCTCTCGCATCGCCTTGCCGGCGCCATGCATGCCGCGGGCCTCGTGCATCAGGAGCCGGTGGCAATCATGTCACCCAATCATGGCGCGATCCTCACCACGCTGCTTGGCCTGTGGCGTGCGGGGGCAGTGTGGATCCCCGTCAACACCCGCAACGCGCTCGATGCCAACATTGCCTATCTGAACTATGTCCGCGCCGGCTGGCTCTTTTATCATTCGAGCCTCGCCACCGATGCCCGGCGCGTGGCGGCCGAAGTGCCGAGCATCCGCCGCCTCATCTGCCTCGATGCCGATGACGGGGACCATCCCGCGCTCGATGCGTTCATGCTGCCTCCCGATGCACCCGACGCGCCAGACCTGGGCGACCCCGTCGGCAATCCCGACGAGCTGACCGCGATCATCGCTACCGGGGGCACCACCGGTCCGGCCAAGGGCGTGCGCATCATGAACCGGAGCTGGGGTGCGCTCATGGAGACGATCGGCAATCTCATGCCGGCGGAAAATCCCGTCTGCCTCGCCTGTGCGCCGCTCACCCATGCCGCCGGCCCTGTCGCCATGGCCGCTGTCGCGATGGGGGCGACCATCTCGGTGCTGCCGGGTTTCGATGCGGAAGCGGTGATGCAGGCAATCCAGCGCGACCGCGTGACGCACATGTTCCTGCCGCCGACCGCGCTTTACACCATGCTCGCCCACCCCCGGGTGCCCGATTATGAGTATTCGAGCCTCCGATATTTTCTTCTCGCCGGGTCTCCCGTCTCGCCGGAAAAATTGCGTGAGGCGGTGGAGATTTTCGGGCCGTGCCTTTGCCAGAGCTATGGCCAGACCGAGTGCCACATGATCGCCACCTGGCTTCCCCCACACGAGGTCGCCGCCGCCGCGCGCGGGGTGCATCCCGAGCGCTTGGCGAGCTGCGGGCGCGCCAGCTATTCAGTGCGCGTCGAGCTGATGGACGATGAAGGCAACATCCTGCCCACCGGCGAAGTGGGCGAGATCGTGGCGCGCGGCGGCATCGTGGGCGGCGGCTATTTCGAGATGCCGGAGGCGACAGCGGAGTCCGTGGCCCATGGCTGGCACCACACCGGCGATGTCGGCCGGCGCGACGAGCACGGCTATTATTACATCGTCGACCGCAAGAAGGACATGGTCGTTTCCGGCGGCTTCAACGTCTATTCCGCGCAGGTCGAGGCCGCGATCATGGAGCTGGACGCCGTGGCCGAGGCGGCGATCATCGGCATTCCGCATGAGAAATGGGGCGAGCAGGTCCACGCCGTCGTGGTCACGCGCGCGCCCGTGGATGCCGCTACGATCATCGCCCACGCCAAGGCCCGCCTCGGCAGCGTGCAGGCGCCCAAGTCCATCGAGTTCGTGGCCTCCATCCCGCGCACGCCGGCCGGCAAGATGGACAAGAAAGCCCTGCGTGCGCCCTATTG
>DASRXY010000271.1:0-1947 GCA_035654035.1 Sphingobium sp.
AACTCGTCCCCAGCGTCGTCACCTGGGCACGTGGGCCGCTCGCGCATCTCTCGGGCGTCCACCTGGCAGACCCGCGCGTTTCGCTCAAGCTCATCGACGTGCATGACGAGATCAGCGCCGCGCGGAACCGATACGACGCCATCCTGCTCGACGTCGACAATGGCCCGGAAGGGTTCATCAAGCTGGAGAACGACCGGCTCTACTGCAACTGGGGCCTACGCGAGGCGCATGCTGCACTGCGACCGGGCGGCGTGCTGGCGATCTGGTCGGCCTTTCCCGATCCCGATTTCGTCGAGCGGTTGGAGAGAGCCGGATTCGAGGTGGACGAGACGCTCGTCCCCGCCTTTGCCGATGCCGTGGACGACTGGCACCGGCTGCTGTTCGCCGCCAAGCCGAACTGAGGCCAGGAGCGGCGGCCGGGAGCGACAGGCAGGCAGGCGGGGGCACGTCCCCCAACTGCGTGGTTTCGCCGGCGCCGATTCCAGTCTATGGGCGGCGCATCGCGGCCCGGCTCCGACACAAGCCGACCGGGCGCAACCCCGAACAGCCTATTCCCGGCCGACTCCATGCGCTCCGTGCGTGGCGGCGCCGCTTCTCTTTCCAGTTTGCGAGACCCATGTCCTTTTCCGATCTTCCCCTCATTCTCGGCGAGGCCCTCTCCGAGCGCGGCTATGCCGCCCCCACGCCGGTGCAGGCCGCCGTGCTCGAAGCGCAGGCCCAAGGCCGCGACCTCATCGTCTCGGCGCAGACGGGATCGGGCAAGACAGTGGCCTTCGGGCTCGCCATGGCAGGCGATCTGCTGGGGCCGGACGGGCGCGTGCCGCCGCCGGCGGCGCCACTGGCGCTGGTCATCGCGCCGACGCGCGAGCTGGCACTCCAGGTGAGTCGCGAGCTGATCTGGCTCTACGGCAAGGCCGGCGCGCGCATCGCTACCTGCGTGGGAGGGATGGACGCCTCGCGCGAACGGCGGGCGCTGGCGCATGGCGCACAGATCGTGGTCGGCACGCCGGGCCGCCTGCGCGATCATCTGGAGCGCGGCGCGCTGGACCTGTCTGCGCTCAAGGCCGTGGTGCTCGACGAGGCGGACGAGATGCTCGACATGGGCTTTCGTGAGGATCTGGAAGAGATTCTCGATGCGACGCCCGCCGAGCGCCGCACGTTGCTCTTCTCCGCCACCATGCCCGCGCCCATCGTGGGACTCGCCCGCCGTTACCAGCGCGACGCGCTGCGCATTTCCACGGTCGGCGAGGATCGCGGCCATGGCGATATCAGCTACCAGGCGATGGCGGTGGCGCCGGCCGATATCGAGCATGCGGTGGTCAATCTGCTGCGCTTCCACGAGGCGGAGACGGCGATGCTGTTCTGCGCCACGCGCGACAATGTCCGCCGCCTTCATGCCAGCCTGGTCGAGCGCGGCTTCGGCGCTGTCGCGCTGTCCGGCGAGCACAGCCAGAACGAGCGCAACACTGCGCTCCAGGCGCTGCGCGATCGGCGCGCGCGTGTGTGCGTGGCGACCGACGTGGCGGCGCGGGGGATCGATCTGCCCAGTCTCAGCCTCGTCGTCCATGTCGAGATTCCGCGCGATGCCGAGACGCTCCAGCACCGCTCCGGCCGCACCGGTCGCGCCGGCAAGAAGGGGACGGCGGTGCTGATCGTGCCCTATCCACGCCGCCGCCGTGTCGAGGCGATGCTGCGCGGCGCCCGCATCCCGGCCGAATGGGTCGCGCCACCCTCGGCAGAGGATATCCGCCGTGCGGACAGCGCGCGCCTGCTTGAGCTTCTGCTCGCGCCGGTCGAGCTCAGCGAGCAGGATCATGCGCTGGGCGAGCAGCTTCTGGCCCAGCGCAGCCCCCAGGAGATCGCCGCCGCGCTCGTCCATGCCCATCGCGCGCGCCTGCCCGAGCCGGAGGATCTGCTGGGCAATGACGCGCCCCAGCAAACCCGCGG
>DASRXY010000272.1:0-18792 GCA_035654035.1 Sphingobium sp.
CGTGTCAGTAGATGCCCATTTCGTCGCCGGGCCGGTCGAGCTTCTCCAGCATCGCCAGATAGACGTCGGCATCGATCGGCTGCAGAAATTCCAGGCCGATCCGTCCGCCCATCGCCCAGACGATCTGGGCCTCGCAGCGGCCGGCGACCGGCAGGGTGAAATGCACCGGGCTGCTGGTCGGCTCGGCCTTGGAACAGCGCATCATGCAGCCGAGCGGCGAGACGTTCACGATGAGCGCATGCACCGGCCCGAACGGCGCCCCGGCGATCTCGCAGCGGTAGCACACGTCGTGCCTGGCGGCCCGGCGCATGTCGCGAGGACGGGGGGCAAGGGACATGGTTGGCGAACTCCGAACATCTCTTTTCCCGCAGGATGGCGCGGTCCGATGAACTCAGAGTCAATCGTAGCGGTTAAAGGGCGATTAGGGATTGGGGCGAGGAGGCCCGGCGGAAGGCGCGCCGCCGTTCCTGTGAGCGCAGCCATTACCGGGAAAACGGCCTTCGCCTGGCCCCGCGCGCCCGTCTCCGCCGGAGCCCTGATGCGCTCTTGAGGGAAGAGGCTCTAGCGGACCAGCAGCGCGTGCTTCTTCTTGCCCAGGCTGATCTTGACCGGCTTGTCGCCCAGCGTGACCACGTGCGCCGCGTCCTTCACCGGCATGTCGTCGATGCGCACGGCGCCCTCCGCGATCTTGCGCTTGGCTTCCCCGCCGGAGGCGGCGAGCCCCGCCTGGGTGAGCGCGGCAACAAGGCCGATCTCGCCGCCGCCTACCGCCACGGTCGGCAGGTCCGCCTGCGCGGCGGCGCCGGCCTCGAAGGTGAGACGCGCCGTCTCGGCCGCCGCCAGCGCGGCCTCGCGGCCCCGGCACAGCGCCGTTGCCTCGTTGGCGAGCACTTTCTTCGCCTCGTTGATTTCCGCGCCCTCAAGCGCCTCCAGCCGCGCTACTTCGTCCAGCGGCAGGTCGGTGAACAGGCGCAGGAAACGGCCGACATCGGCATCGTGCGTGTTCCGCCAGAACTGCCAATAGTCGAAATGCGAGAGCTGGTCCTCGTTCAGCCAGATCGCGCCGGACATGGTTTTGCCCATCTTGCCGCCGTCCGCCGTGGTGATGAGGGGCGTCGTTACGCCATAGACCTCGGTGCCGTCGACGCGGCGCGAGAGCTCGATGCCGTTGACAATATTGCCCCACTGGTCCGATCCCCCCATTTGCAGGCGGCAGCCCTGGCGGCGCGACAGCTCCAGAAAGTCATAGGCTTGGAGGATCATGTAGTTGAATTCGAGGAAGCTGAGCGACTGCTCGCGCTCCAGCCGCAGCTTGACGGAGTCGAAGCTCAGCATCCGGTTGACCGAGAAATGCTGGCCATAGTCGCGCAGGAACGGCAGATATTCGAGCTTGTCGAGCCACTCTGCATTGTCCAGCATGATGGCGTCGGTCGGCCCGTCGCCAAAGGTCAGGAACCGCTCGAACACTGTCTTGATCGAAGCGATGTTGTTCTCGATCGTCTCGACGGTCATCAGCTTGCGGGCTTCGTCCTTGAAGCTGGGGTCGCCCACCTTGCCGGTGCCGCCGCCCATCAGCACGATGGGCTTGTGGCCGGCCTGCTGGAGCCGGCGCAGCAGCATGATCTGTACCATGGAGCCCACATGCAGCGATGGCGCCGTGGGGTCGAAGCCGATATAACCGGGGACGATCTGCCGCGCGGCCAGCGCATCGAGGCCGCTTGCGTCGGTGATCTGGTGGATATAGCCCCGCTCGTCGAGCAGGTTCAGCAGGTCGGACTTGTACTGGCTCATCATCGTCTCTTTGCAGAAAGCGGGGCGCGCTTAGCATGGGAAACCAGCCATGAGTAGCATTTTGGCCGAGCGCCCGCTGCTGTGTCACCCCGAAACGCCGTGCGCCGCGCTCATTGCGCTGGGCGTGCGGATCGCATCGGCGGCGGATGGCGGCTGGGATGTCGAGTTCGTGGCGGTGGGCCGGCCCGATGCGCTGCGCCTGCCCGGCCCGGCACCCGCTGTGCAGACCGAGGGGCTGTGGCGGACGACCTGTTTCGAGCTGTTCCTGGCCCAGCCCGAGGGCGGCTATGTGGAACTGAACCTCTCGCCCTCGGGCGCCTTCGCGGCCTATCACTTCGATCATTACCGCACTGGCATGCGGCCGCTCCCCATGCCGGCGCCGGCCATGGCCCTCAAGCTCGCGCACGAGCGCCTCACGCTGCACGCCCGCCTCGCCGAGGACGATCTCCCGTGGGATCGGACCGGGCGCCTGGGCGTGAGCGCGGTCATCGAGGATCAGGACGGCGCGGTCAGCTATTGGGCCCTGGCGCATCCGCCCGGTCGGCCCGATTTCCATCATCATGATTGCTTCGCGCTCGTCCTTCCGTCAGGGAACGGCGCATGACTTTCCGCACCGGGCTCGACCGCCTCATTGCCGATCCAGACCTGCGCCGGCCGCTGGCGGGCAAGCGCCTGTGCCTGATCGCGCATCCCGCCTCCGTCACGGCCGATCTCACTCATGCGCTTGACGCGCTCTCCGCGCTGGGCGACCTGCGTCTTGCCGCCGCCATGGGACCCCAGCATGGCCTGCGCGGCGACAAGCAGGACAATATGATGGAATCGCCGGATTATACCGATCCGGTGCACGGCATCCCCATCTTCAGCCTCTATGGCGAGGTCCGTCGCCCGACCGCGCCGATGATGGACAGCGCCGACGTGTTCCTCTTCGATCTCCAGGATCTGGGCTGCCGCATCTACACCTTCGTCACCACCTTGCTCTATCTGCTGGAGGCGGCCTCCGGCACCGGCAAGAGCGTCTGGGTGCTGGACCGGCCCAATCCTGCCGGCCGCCCCATCGAAGGCCTGACGTTGCGCACGGGCTGGGAGAGCTTCGTGGGCGCGGGCCCCATGCCCATGCGCCACGGCCTGACGCTGGGCGAGCTGGGGCACTGGTTCATCGCGCATTACGGGCTCGACGTCGATTATCGCGTTGTCGCCATGGAAGGCTATGTGCCCGATGCCGCGCCGGGCTTCGGCTGGCCTGTGGAGCGGCTGTGGATCAACCCCAGCCCCAATGCCGCCAATCTCAACATGGCGCGCTGCTATGCCGGCACAGTGATGCTGGAAGGAACCACCCTCTCGGAAGGGCGCGGCACCACGCGGCCGCTGGAGCTGTTCGGCGCGCCGGACATCGACGCGCGCGCCGTGATCGCAGAGATGCGCGCGCTGGCGCCCGATTGGCTGGCCGGCTGCACGCTGCGCGACTGCTGGTTCGAGCCGACCTTCCACAAGCATGCGGGGGCGCTGTGCAACGGCGTTCATATCCATGCCGAGGGCGCGGCGTACGACCGTGAGGCATTCCGGCCCTGGCGCTTGCAGGCGCTCGCCTTCAAGGCGGTCCGCCGCCTGTGGCCCGATTATCCGCTGTGGCGCGACTTTCCCTATGAATATGAGTTCGGCAAGCTGGCCATCGACGTCATCAACGGCTCGCCGCTGCTGCGCGAATGGGTCGACGATCCCGCCGCCACGCCCGCCGATCTCGACGCGCTGACGGCGCCCGATGAGCACGCCTGGGCGCAGGCGCGCGCGCCGCATCTGCTCTACCGGGATTGAGCCTCGCCGGTGGCATGGTAGGGCCTTGGCGGGTGCACGAGTGACACCAACACCACCGAGATAATCATCAGCAGATACCAGGACCCGAGCTTGGCAAGGGAAACCATCTGCCAGCCGTCGCGCTGGTCGGGATAGGTCCAGGCGCGGGCGAACGTGCCGATATTCTCCGCGAACCAGATGAACAGCGCCACCAGCAAAAAGCCGAGCAGCGCCGGCATCCAGCGTGCGGTCCGAAAGGGTGTGAAATAGAAGCGCGTGCGCCCGAAAAGCAGTGCTGTCGCCGCGAACAGAGCAAGGCGGATATCCGGCAGCCAGTGATGCGCGAAGAAATTGACATAGATGGCCACGGCCAGCGCCACGGTGGCCCAGCGCGGCGGATACTGTGTGAAGCGAATGTCGAAGATACGCCAGATCCGCGCGATATAGCTGCCCACGGCCGCATACATGAAGCCTGAGAAAAGCGGCACCGCGCCGATATGCAGCACGCCTCTCTCGGGATAGGCCCAGGAGCCGGCACTCGTCTTGAACAGCTCCATGACCGTGCCGACCACGTGGAAGACGGCGATCACCTTCACTTCGCGCCAGCTTTCAAGGCGGAAGGCGATCATGCCGATCTGGATGGCGACCGCGCTCAGGGTCAGGAAATCGGAGCGGGCAAGCCGCGCGTCGGGCGGATAGAAGAGATGTGTTCCGAGCAGGAGCGCCAGCATGAGCCCGCCGAACAGGCAGGCCCAGCCTTGCTTGAAGCCGAAGAGCAGGAACTCGTAGACCCAGCTTGCCGGCCCCGGCGGCGGCTGGAACCGCTCCAGCCGCGCGCGCACACGCGCAAAGCGCGTTGCGCCGGGGGAAGGGGGCTCCAGGGTTGGCTCGCCCGGGTCCGCGTTCGGCTTCATTCCTCCCGGCATCGGCGGGAATGCTATGAGCGCCCGCCACCCCGCGCAAGCGGAGATGGATGGGAGCGGCGCGCCCCTGTTGTCCCGGGGCGGGCCGGGAGATCGGCGTGTCCCAGGGCGTCAGCCTCAAGGGCTTGCGGGGCAGGACCATGGGCTCAGCCGACATGCTTGGCCGCCCTGAGCTTCTGCCTGCGCAGGCCCCACGCTCTCCTGAACGCGGGCTGTCAGCTTAGGTTGACAGGCCGGCTCTCCCACCCGTCATTTCCGCGAAAGCGAGAATCCAAGCGGCTGGGAACGAGATTGCCTGCCGCAAATAGACGCTTCCCTCTTTCAAGGAATGCCGAGACGATCGTTCGAGCGCCACCCTAGCTGGCGCGGCGCACGTCCGCGCGGGCCTGGAGCAGGTCCCACATACCGCGATGCTGGCCGAGGAGTTGCGTCGCGCCGAAGGTCATGGCGCGGGCAATGCGGTCGGGCTCGGGCAGGGCATTGATGAGGGCCACCGTTTCGCCGCGTGTGGGCAGGCGCCGCGTCGGCGGCTCGATGCCCAGACGCAAGGCGCCGGCATCGAGGATCGCGCGGACGGCTTCCCATTCCAGCACCATGGTGATGGCGGTGCCGAGCGCACAGCCGCGCCGGTCCGATTGGGCCAGCATTTCCACGGCGTGTCGCTGCTGCGCGATGATGGTGCTGGTTTCATGATGCCCGGCCGTGCTCGGCAGCGGCCCCGCGGCGACGCACAGCCGCCCCAGATATTCCCGCTCGATGGCAAAGGCGTCCAGCGCTTGCAGCAGCCAGCCGCGCGCCGCGATCTCGACCGTGCGCGAGGCGGCATGATCGATGAGCCCGGGGCTCTGACCGTGGAGCAGCGTCACCAGATGGACGAAATCCGCGAAGTCGACGAGATCGCGCACGAAGGCGTGTCGCTCGCCATGGACGGCCGGTGCGCAATAGGGGTGCGCGGCAGTCCCCTCAGTGGCGACCAGCTCGATCATCAGATTGGCGACATTCGATGTCGCGGACGCACGCGGCAGGCTGTCCATCATGAACCTTTATAGCCCTCCGATCCCTTGCGAAATCGAAGCCGTCCCCACCACCGGGATATCGCGTGATGGGTTAAGGAGACGTTGATGCTGTCCATGTCCTCGCGTCCAAAAATGGCGCAAAATGCCCGAATTTGAAACAGTTTGCCCCCCGGTTGGTTCCCCGCGCGCGGTTGGCGCAGGGGCATGGCGACAGGCCGTGCATGGCGTGCGGTGAGAGCGCGCCACAGGATTATTTGGTGTGTCGAGCCGGGACACGCGATCAGTCGACTGGGGGCCGAGTAGAGGCCTCTTCTCTCGACGACCCACAAAAAAGGCCCCGCCGAAGCGGAGCCTTCCTTGTCCCGATGTGTGGTCCGTGCCGGCTTACTGGTCCAGGAAGCTGCGCATCTTGCGACTGCGGCTCGGGTGCTTGAGCTTGCGCAGGGCCTTGGCCTCGATCTGACGGATGCGCTCGCGCGTCACGCTGAACTGCTGGCCGACTTCCTCCAGCGTGTGATCGGTGTTCATGCCGATGCCGAAGCGCATGCGCAGCACGCGTTCCTCGCGCGGGGTGAGGCTGGCGAGCACGCGCGTCACCGTCTCCTTGAGGTTCGCCTGAATGGCGGCGTCCACAGGGATGATCGCGTTCTTGTCCTCGATGAAGTCGCCCAGGTGGCTGTCTTCCTCGTCGCCGATCGGCGTTTCGAGGCTGATCGGCTCCTTGGCGATCTTCATCACCTTGCGCACCTTTTCGAGCGGCATGGAGAGGCGCTCGGCCATTTCCTCGGGCGTGGGCTCGCGGCCCTGCTCGTGGAGGAACTGGCGGCTGGTGCGTACCAGCTTGTTGATCGTCTCGATCATATGGACCGGGATACGGATCGTGCGGGCCTGGTCCGCGATGGAGCGGGTGATCGCCTGCCGAATCCACCAGGTGGCGTAGGTCGAGAACTTGTAGCCGCGCCGGTACTCGAACTTGTCCACCGCCTTCATGAGGCCGATATTGCCCTCCTGGATCAGGTCCAGGAATTGCAACCCGCGATTCGTGTACTTTTTCGCGATGGAGATGACGAGGCGCAGATTGGCCTCGACCATTTCCTTCTTGGCGATGCGCGCCTCGCGCTCGCCCTTCTGCACCATGTTGACGATGCGGCGGAACTCGGGGAGCGAGGTGCCGGTCGCCTGCGCGATCTCGCCCACTTCGGTGCGGATGCGATCGACGGCGTCGGTTTCGGCCTGGGCGAAGGCCGCCCATTTCTTGTCCAGCTTGGCGACCTTCTCCAGCCAGCCGTCGTCCAGCTCATGGCCGACATAATGGGTGAGGAAGTCCTTGCGCGGCACCTTGTGGCGCTCGGCCAGGCGCAGCATCTGTCCGCCCAGCGTGGTCAGGCGCCGGTTGAAGGCATAGAGCTGGTCGACGAGATATTCGATCTTCTGCTGGTGGAACTGGACGCTCTCCACTTCCGCCGTCAGCTCCTCGCGCAGCTTCTGGTAGCTGGCCTCGTCCTTGGCCGGCAGCTCGACACCATTGCCCAGCGCGACCAGACGGGCCTGCTGGAGCTTGGCGAACTTGTTGAACAGCTCGGTGATGCGGGCGAACTTCTCCAGCGCGTCGGGCTTGAGCAGCTCTTCCATGGCGGCGAGGGAAAGGGTGTTGTCCTCTTCCTCATCCTCTTCGGCACGCCGCGCGCGCCGTTCGACCATGTTGCCTTCCTCGTCCTCTTCGGATTCGGGCTCGTCCTCGACCTCGTCTTCGTCCTTGAAGCTGGGACCAGCGGTCTTCTCGCTGATCTCGCCATCGTCCTCGCTCTCCTCGTCGGAGAGGCTTTCGGGCGCCGGGTCCTTGGAGAGCATGGCGTCGAGGTCCAGGATCTCGCGCAGCTGCATCTCGCCATTGTTGAGCGCGGCGGACCAGTCGATGATGGCGTTGAACGTGGTGGGGCTCTCGCACAGGCCCAGGATCATCGTGTCGCGACCGGCTTCGATGCGCTTGGCGATGGCGATCTCGCCCTCGCGGGAGAGCAGCTCCACCGCACCCATCTCGCGCAGGTACATGCGCACCGGGTCGTCCGTGCGGTCGACCGTCTCGCGCTTCTTCTCCGCGACATTGCCGCTATTGCCTTCATCGCCGCTCTCGCCGTCGATAGCGTCGACCTCGGTGTCGTTCTGCTCCTCGCCGTCTTCGCTGGCTTCGTCATTCTCGACGATGTTGACGCCCATGTCGTTGAGCGCGGACATCACATCCTCGATCTGCTCGGACGACATCTGGTCCTGCGGCAGAGCGTTGTTCAGCTCGTCATAGGTGATGTAGCCGCGCTTCTTGGCGCGGGCGATCAGCTTCTTGATCGAGGCTTCGTTGAGATCGAGCAGAGGCGCATCGCCGCTTTCCTCACCGCCATTGTCCCCGGCGCCGCCGGTTGCGCTTTTCGTCACCTTGGTTGCCATTTAAATATCCAAACTCCGCGCCGGAACAGAGAGGGTCCGGGTCCTAGATACGGTTCATTCGCCCTGAGGTTGCGCCAGTTCGGCCATGCGCGCGGTGAGATCCGCCTTGAGCTTGCGCAGTGCCTGCTGGCGCGCGAATCCTGCTTCCCAGGCCGCATCCGCCAGCTCGTCCGCCATTGCCCTCGTTACCGCCGCCAATTCCGCGTCGATTCGTGGCATTGCCACGATCACTGCGATTGCCTCGGCCAGGTCGCGCTGGGCGCGCTGCCTGTCCGCTTCATCCCGCGTGAAAGTGAAATGCAACGCATCGGCCCGGAGCAACCCCTTCGCCATATTATACACGTCACTGTCGCCCAATATGGTAAGGAGGCGGTCTGTTTCAACCGTTTCTTCGCGGTCGGCCGCTTCCAGCAGCGCATCGAGCAGACGCGCGAGGCCGACATCGCTTGGCGCCAGACCCGCCAGCGATTCGCGGTGCACCACAATCTCGGCGGGAAAGCGCAGCAGTCCCGCCAGCACCGCACGCAGCAGCAGCGTGTCGCCGTCGCTCGCGCTCACCGCCCGCGCTTCGTCGGTGGGTGGGGGAGGGGGCGGAGTCCACCGGCCATTCTTCATCGTCCCGCCTCGCCCGGCGCGCGGCTGGAAGGGCCGGCGCTCGCCCCGGCCGGCATCGCCGAAGAACAGGGCGTCGTGCCGCTCGCGAAAGCTGCGGGCATAATGAGCGCGGATGTCGCCATCGGCGATCTGGTCGGTGAGGGCGCGCAGCCGCTGCTTGAGGCCGGCGCGCTGCTCGGGCGTGTCGAGCGGGCTCGCCGCCTGCTCGCTGCGCCACAGCAGCTCCACGAGCGGGATCGCGCCCTCCAGCACCGCCTCGAATGCCTGCACACCGGCTGCGCGGATCAGGTCGTCCGGGTCCTGCCCCGCCGGCAGCGTGGCGAAGGCGAGGCTGTGGCCGGGCTTGAGGAGCGGCAGGGCGCGGTGGGCCGCGCGCAGGGCGGCGCGCTGGCCGGCCGCATCGCCATCGAAGCACAGGATCGGCGTCTCCACCATGGTCCACAGCTTCTCGATCTGCGCTTCGGTGAGCGCGGTGCCGAGTGGTGCCACGGCTTCCGCAATGCCGGCCTGCGCGATCATGATCGCGTCCATATAGCCCTCGACGACGATGATGCGCCCGGCCTTGCGCGCGGCGGGCGCAGCCTTGTCGAGGTTGAAGAGCGTGCGTCCCTTGTCGAACAGCGGCGTTTCGGGCGAGTTCAGATATTTGGGCTCGCCCGCGCCCAATATCCGCCCGCCAAAGGCAATGACGCGCCCGCGCTGGTCGCGAATGGGAATCATCAGGCGGCCGCGGAAGCGATCATAGCTCTCGCGTCCCGTGTCCTCGGGTCGGATGAGCATACCGGCCTCGATCGCCATTTCTTCCGGGAAGGCGCTCAACGCGGCCTTGAGCTTGCCCCGGCCGTCCGGCGCGAAGCCCAGGCCAAAGGCGGTCTGCGTCGCCGCGGTAATGCCGCGTCGCTGCACATAGCCGCGCGCCTCCGCGCCCTCGATGCCGCCAAGCTGCTCGACGAACCAGGCCTGCGCCGCCGCCGTCACGTCATGGAGCGACTGCGCCTTCTGCGCCCGCTGCGCCGCGCGCGGATCGGGTGCGGGCACCTCCAGGCCGGCATTGGCCGCCAGCTCCTTGATCGCATCGAGGAAGGGCAGGCCGCGCTGGTCCGTCATCCAGCGGATCGCATCGCCATGCGCGCCGCAACCGAAGCAATGGTAGAAGCCCTTTTCGTCGTTGATGGTGAAGCTGGGCGTCTTCTCGTTGTGGAAGGGACAGCACGCCTTGTATTCGCGCCCGGCCTTCTGGACCTTGATGGTCTTGCCGATCAGCGTCGAAAGCGTGGTGCGCGCGCGCAGCTCATCCAGCCATTGGGGGGAGAGGCTCATGGGACGGGAAATTCCCGTGTCCCCCGTCCGCCGTTCGTGTCGAGCGACGTCGAGACACGCTCTGCGGGCGGCCGCGCGAAGAAGGAAAGGGCCCAATCCCCGGCGATCAGCGCCTGTTTCTTGGCGCGAGACCATTTCTTGATTGTCAGCTCCGCGCTCAGGGCTTCATCGCGCGTGCCGAATTCCTGCGACCAGACCTGGGAGACCGGTCGGCGCCGGCCCGTGAAATCGCAGAAGCCGCCCGCTTGATGCTCGCCGATCCGCCGTTCCAGGTGATCGGTATGACCAGTGTAGAAGGACCCGTCGGCACAGCGCAGGATATAGGTCCAGAAAGTCATGACACCGACATATCCGTTCGTGTCGAGCGAAGTCGAGACACGCTTGGCGCAAAACGGTTCTCGACTTCGCTCGAACCGAACGGCGTGCGGGGCTGCTAGCTGAGCGCCGCCTTCACCAGCGCGCTGGCCTTGCTCATGTCGAGCACCGTCCCGTGCCGCTCCTTGAGTGCGGCCATCACCTTGCCCATGTCCTTGAGGCCGCTGGCGCCCAGCTCGGTCTTGATCGCGGCGATGGCGGCGCTGGTTTCCGCCTCGCTCATCTGGTTGGGCAGAAAGCTCTCGATCACCTCCAGCTCCGCTTGCTCCTGCGCGGCAAGTTCGGGGCGGTTGCCCTGCTCGTACATAGTGATCGACTCGCGGCGCTGCTTCACCATCTTCTGGAGCACCTCGACCGCGATCTGGTCGTCGTCGGGCAGTTGGCTCGCAGTGCGCAGCTCGATGTCGCGGTCCTTGAGCTTGGCCAATATCAGGCGCACGGCGGCCAGACGGCCCTTGTCGCCACTCTTCATCGCCTCGATCTGCGCAGCCTTTATCCTCTCGCGAATCGTCATGCGCGGTCCCTGTCCCCTTTGCCGGAAAGGAACATAGATAGTGCGGATTTTCGGATTTTAATAGATTGACCGTGCGGGTGCGAAACCCTAGTCACCCGGCCGTTTAGCCGGCGCGAAACGTGCTGGTCCCAAAAGCCGAATCGAAGGAACAGACCGCCATGGCGAACGCCAGATACCCGACCGTGCCCAAAGGAGCGACGGGGGTATTGGTCCTGAGCGACGGCACCGTCATCTTCGGCCGCGGCTTTGGCGCGCAGGGCGAGGCGGTGGGCGAGCTGTGCTTCCACACCGCCATGACCGGCTATCAGGAAATCATGACCGACCCGAGCTTTGCCGGGCAGATCATCACCTTCACATTCCCGCACATCGGCAATGTCGGCACCAATGCCGAGGATGAGGAAGCGGGCGCTTCCTGGGCGCTGGGCTGCGTGGTGCGCGAGGATGTGACCGAGCCGAGCAATTTCCGCAATGTCGAGCCGTTCGACGCCTGGATGACGCGCAATGGCCGCATTGGTCTTGCCGGCGTGGACACCCGCGCGCTTACCCGCCGCATCCGACTGGCCGGCGCTCCCAATGTCGTCATCGCGCATCATCCCGAGGGCGAGTTCGACCTTGCGGTGCTGCACGAGAAAGCGCGCGCATGGCCGGGGCTGGAGGGCATGGACCTGGCGCTCGAGGTCACGGGGCTGGAGCGCCAGTGGGCGGACGGCGAGTGGACGCTCGGCCGGGGCTATCGGCTGGGCGCCGCCAAGGCGGACGCGCCGCATGTCGTCGCCATCGACTATGGTGCCAAGGACAATATCTTCCGCAATCTGGTGAAGGCCGGCGCCCGCGTCACCGTACTGCCCGCCACCGCGAGCTACGAGGCCATCATGGCGTTGAAGCCCGCCGGCGTGTTCCTCTCCAACGGCCCGGGCGACCCGGCCGCGACCGCCGATTATGCGGTGCCGGTCATCCGCAAGCTGCTCGATGAGGACATGCCCATCTTCGGCATTTGCCTGGGTCACCAGCTCCTTGCGCTGGCCGCTGGCGCCAGGACGGTGAAGATGCACCAAGGCCATCGCGGCGCCAATCATCCCGTCAAGCGGCTGGAGGACGGCGTCGTCGAGATCACCAGCATGAACCATGGCTTCGCGGTGGACGCCGCCACCCTGCCGGAGAATGTGACGCAGACGCATGTGAGCCTGTTCGACGGCTCCAATTGCGGCATTGCCTTCACCGACAAGCCGGTGTTCAGCGTGCAGTACCACCCCGAGGCGAGCCCCGGCCCTCAGGACAGCTTCTATCTCTTCAGGAAGTTCGTGGGAGGGCTCGCGTCTTGAGCCTCAAGCTGCCCAAGGTCGACGAGGCCCGCATGGCGGCGGAGTGGGAGGCCGACAAGGATATTCTCCGCCAGCTCGCCGCCAATGGCGACAAGGCGCGTCGCCCCCGGCTGGTCGACGTGAGCTTTCGCGGCGACGAGGCGGGTTTCGAGAAGGTGCTCGCCGTCGCCAGCCAGTTCGGCTTCGTGGAGCTGGACCGCGAGACGGACGAGGAGGGGGACCAGTATCGTTTCCTCGAATGCGAGCAGGCCGTGGACCCAGAGTCGATCAAGGCGCTCACCCGCAAATGCCTCCAGATCGAGATCATGTGTGACGTCGAATATGATGGCTGGGGCTGCCAGGCGGCTACCGGTACGGGGGTGGTGCATTGACGGGCGCAGGCTTCACCTCACTGCGAAGTCCGGGCGCCGCCTTCGCGGGACGATCGGCGGCTCGATCTTCCGCTTTGCGCCCGGCGTCCTGTCTTAGGCTCACGACCCATCCCGCGATCTGAGAAGTAGAAAATAATGCCCAAAAGAACTGACATCTCCTCGATCCTCATCATCGGCGCGGGTCCGATCATCATCGGCCAGGCGTGCGAGTTCGATTATTCGGGCACGCAGGCGTGCAAGGCGCTGCGCGAAGAAGGCTATCGGATCATCCTGGTCAATTCCAACCCGGCGACGATCATGACCGATCCCGAGCTGGCGGATGCGACCTATGTGGAGCCGGTGACGCCGGCGGTGGTCGCCAAGATCATCGAGAAGGAGCGGCCGGACGCGATCCTGCCGACCATGGGCGGGCAGACGGCGCTGAATACCGCGCTGGCGCTGTTCAACGACGGCACGCTGGAGAAGTACGGCGTCAAGATGATCGGCGCCGACGCCGAGGCGATCGACAAGGCCGAGGACCGCCTGAAGTTCCGCGACGCGATGGACAAGATCGGGCTGGAGAGTGCGCGCTCGCGTATCGCCCACACGCTTGAGGAAGCGATGGCGGCGCTGGAGCATACCGGCCTACCGGCAATCATCCGCCCCAGTTTCACGCTCGGCGGCACGGGCGGCGGCGTCGCCTATAATCGCGACGAGTTCGTCCAGATCGTCACCGCCGGGCTCGACGCCTCGCCGACCACCGAAGTGCTGATCGAGGAGTCGCTGCTCGGCTGGAAGGAATATGAGATGGAAGTGGTCCGCGACCGCGCGGACAATGCCATCATCATCTGCTCCATCGAGAATATCGATCCGATGGGCGTGCACACCGGCGACAGCATCACCGTGGCGCCGGCGCTGACGCTCACGGACAAGGAATATCAGGTCATGCGCTCGGCGAGCATCGCCGTTCTGCGTGAAATTGGCGTGGAAACAGGCGGTTCGAACGTCCAGTTCGCGGTCAATCCCAAGGACGGGCGCCTCATCGTCATCGAGATGAACCCGCGCGTCAGCCGCTCCTCGGCGCTGGCTTCCAAGGCGACGGGCTTCCCCATCGCCAAGGTCGCCGCCAAGCTCGCCGTGGGTTATACGCTCGACGAGATCCAGAACGACATCACCGGCGTCACCCCCGCGAGCTTCGAGCCGACCATCGATTATGTGGTGACGAAGATCCCGCGCTTCGCCTTCGAGAAGTTCAAGGGCGCCGAGCCGCTGCTCGGCACGGCCATGAAATCCGTGGGCGAAGTGATGGCCATTGGCCGCAACATCCACGAATCCATGCAGAAGGCGCTGCGTGGGCTGGAAACGGGCCTTTCCGGCTTCAATCAGGTCGACCGGCTTGTCGGCGCCAGCAAGGACGAGATCGTCGCCGCGCTCGGCACGCCCACGCCGGACCGGCTGCTCATTGCCGCGCAGGCGCTGCGCGAGGGCCTCACTGTCGAGGAAATCCACGCCGTCGCCAAGTTCGATCCCTGGTTCCTCCAGCGGCTGGAAGAGATCGTTGCGGCCGAGCGCGATGTGATGGAGAACGGCCTGCCACGCGAGGCGGACAATATGCGCCGCCTCAAGGCCATGGGCTTTTCCGACAAGCGGCTGGCCTGGCTGGCGCTGCAGGGCGCCAATGTGCCCGCCGGCATGGAGCATGCGCTCCGGCATGGCTCGGGCGTCGTGCGCGAGGCGGTCAAGGCTATGACCGGCGGCATCACCGAGGACGAGGTGCGCGCCGCCCGACACAAGCTCGGCGTGCGCCCCGTCTTCAAGCGCATCGATACCTGCGCGGCCGAGTTCGAGGCCAAGACGCCCTATATGTACTCGACCTACGAGGCGCCCACCTTCGGCGAGCCGGAGAATGAGGCCTTCCCCTCGGATCGCAAGAAGGTGGTGATCCTGGGCGGCGGGCCCAACCGCATCGGCCAGGGCATCGAGTTCGATTATTGCTGCTGCCACGCCTGCTTCGCGCTGGAGGAGGCGGGCTATGAGACGATCATGGTCAACTGCAATCCGGAGACGGTGAGCACGGACTATGACACCTCCGACCGGCTCTATTTCGAGCCGCTGACGGCCGAGGACGTGCTGGAGATCCTGCATGTCGAGCAGAGCCGCGGCCAGCTCATGGGCGTCATCGTCCAGTTTGGTGGCCAGACGCCGCTCAAGCTCGCCAAGGCGCTGGAGGATGCCGGCATTCCCATCCTCGGCACCTCGCCCGACGCCATCGACCTGGCCGAGGACCGCGAGCGCTTCGCCGCGCTCATCGAGAAGCTGGGCCTGCTCCAGCCGGCCAACGGCATTGCCCGCAGCCGCGAGGAGGCCATCGCGGTGGCCAACCGCATCGGCTATCCGGTGCTGATGCGCCCCAGCTATGTGCTGGGCGGCCGCGCCATGGAGATCGTCGACGGGCAGGCGCAGCTCGAGGAATATATCGCCACGGCCGTGCAGGTCTCTGGCGATTCCCCCGTGCTCATCGACCAGTATCTGCGCGACGCCGTCGAGGTGGACGTGGACGCGTTGTGCGATGGCGAGGATGTGGTGGTGGCCGGCGTGCTCCAGCATATCGAGGAAGCGGGCGTCCATTCCGGCGACAGTGCCTGCTCGCTGCCGCCCTATAGCCTGCCCGAGGACATCGTGGCCGAGATCGAGCGGCAGGCGACCGTGCTGGCGCATGCGCTGCAGGTGCGCGGCCTCATGAACATCCAGTTCGCGGTGAAGGACGGCAAGGTCTACCTCATCGAGGTCAATCCGCGCGCCTCGCGCACGGTGCCGTTCGTCGCAAAGGCCATCGGCACGCCCATCGCCAAGATCGCCGCGCGCGTCATGGCCGGCGAGAAGCTGCGCGACCTGCCGAAGATCGACCGGCGCGCGATCCGTCATATCGCCGTCAAGGAGGCGGTGTTCCCGTTCAACCGCTTCCCCGGCGTGGACCCGGTGCTTTCGCCGGAGATGAAGTCGACCGGCGAGGTCATGGGCATCGACACCGATTTCCCCACCGCCTTCGCCAAGTCGCAGATCGGCGCGGGCACGATCCTGCCCGATGGCGGAACGGCCTTCATTTCGGTGAAAGACAGCGACAAGGCCGCGATTCTGCCGGCCGCGCGCAAGCTTAGCGCGCTCGGCTTCAAGATCGTGGCGACCGGCGGCACAGCCCGCTTCCTGGAGGAGGCGGGGCTGCCCGTCGAGACCATCAACAAGGTGGCGCAGGGCCGGCCGCACATCGTCGACCGGATCAGCGACGGCGGCATCGACCTCATCTTCAACACGACGGAGGGCTGGCAGTCGCTCAAGGACAGCAAGGCGATCCGCACCAGTGCGCTGCGGCTCAAGGTGCCCAGCTTCACTACGGCTGCTGCCGGGGTGGCCTCTGTGGACGCGATCGAGGCGTTGCGTGCGCGTCCCCTTGAAGTCAGGTCGTTGCAATCCTATTATCGGGCGTCGCACGACTGATCTTCCAGACAAACGAAATCAGTGGCGGGCCGACGGACCAGGGACGTTCGGCGAAGGGTTCGTATTCCGGAGCAGCCGCTCCACTGTGTCTGAGACAGGCCGGGATGCGAAACCGGCCAGGATAAGGAAGAATTGGGGAGTCACATGGCGACCGTTGAGAAGATGCCGATGCTGGCCGTGGGCTATGACAAGCTGACGGAGCAGTTGCGTGCGCTCAAGGCCGAGCGTCCGCTCGTCGTGGATGCGATTGAGGAAGCGCGGGCGCATGGCGATCTTTCGGAAAATGCCGAATATCACGCCGCCAAGGAGCGCCAGGGCCAGATCGAGGCGAGCATCGCCGACATCGAGGACAAGCTCTCGCGCGCGCAGGTCATCGATCCCACTACGCTTTCGGGCGACAAGATCATCTTCGGTGCGACCGTCACATTGCTCGACGAAGACGACAAGCCCGTGCGCTACCAGATCGTCGGCCAGGCCGAGGCGGATGCCAAGCAGGGCATGATCTCCTATTCGAGCCCGCTCGGGCGTGCCCTCATCGGCCGTCAGGTGGGTGATGAGGTGGAAGTGACGGTGCCGTCCGGCGACAAGTTCTACCTGGTCGAGAAGATCGAGTTCATCTGAGCCGGCGAATGGAGGGCGGCGCCCCGCAATGGCCATGACCCTGCCACGCGGCCGGGCGACCGACGGCATTGCCGCCGTCACGGCGCTCGCCTTCCTGATCGCGTTCTTCACCGGCAGCACGGACATGCTCGCCGTGCTGGGCGGCTTCATTCCCGCGCGCGTGCATGAATTCGCCGCGCAGGGGATCGCGCTCGACATTCCCTGGCTGCCGGTCTGGCTGACGCCGCTCTCCGCGACGCTCATCCATGGCGGCTGGCTGCACGTGGCGCTCAATCTGCTGGCGTTCATCTTCTGCGGGCGGTTCGTCGAGCATCTGCTCGGGCCAGGCCGGCTGTTCATCGTCTATGGCGTGAGCGCCTATGCCGCCACGGCCGCGCACTGGCTGGCGAACCCCGCCAGTTCCGATCCCATGATCGGCGCGAGCGGCGCCATTTCCGGCGTCATCGGCACCTACGCGCTGATCTACAGCCAGCGCGAAGTCTCCGCCATCGGTCCCATTCCCGCGCAGGTCGTGCGCATCGCCTGGCTGGCGACGGGCTGGACAGTGCTGCAACTGCTCATCGGCCTCGCCGGCCTCTCGGCGGGCCCCTTGGGCGGCATCGCCATCTGGGCCCATGTCGGGGGCTTCATCGCCGGGCTGCTGCTGGCCCGCCCGCTGCTCGCCTCACGCTTCCGCAGCCGCTAGGCCCGGGGTGAAGTTGGGCTGGGCGGCGGCTGTTATGTGCGTCCGCTGCTGAGGGGCAGCGTAGCCGGAAAGGGGTGGTTAGGAGACCGTCCGATTTGCGGCACAGAAACGCTCTTTGGCGACATTCAGTTCATATGCGATCTCTTCAGCAGATGCCGCCCATCCGCCTCGAAGGGTCTCATCATAACCAAATGTCGATCGCGTCAGTCCGCCACTTTGAGCATTGGTAGTCCACACAACAAAGCTTATTCGCTGCTGATTGAGAACCCAAATCTCGTTAATGTCTTGCCAGCGACGATATTTCTTCTCGCGCCATGGCGTTTTGAAGGTGAAACCATCCTTCTCTATCCATAGGCGTGGCGGAACAAGTAAGGCTGTTCCCGACATCAAACCAAAAAGCCCGAACAATATGATCGTAAGCCAGCCTACCGCATGCTGAACCGAGGCCGGGGTCCGAGAGGTGCCGTCGGAGTGGGCGATTAGCCATCCGACCAAAATAGCGATCAAGCAACCGGCGACACCATACGCCGCCCTTTTGCGCGATCCTTCATACAAGGCAGCTTTTGGGGACAAGAGCGATCCGTTCATATAGCCAAGCTGTAAGAACTCTGTCCGGTTTCTAGCCTGCTACCAATGCGGAGCAATGGCCGCAATGTTGTCGTATCCGGACAGGCTGCTTTTGAACAAGCGCTGCAAAATAGCGCCCGTTCAAATTGCCCGCCGTCGCGTTAAATAGGCAAACGACCAACCCTTGTGCTCCTGCGCAGGCAGGAGCACAAGGGCGGCCATGCGCTCGGCTGATGATAGGCTCCTGCCTGCGCAGGAGTGCGGTCGTTGTCGGCTCGGGCTGAGGTCGGGCTCGTGGCCACCTCAACCCACAGGCGCTCAGCCCGCGGGCGTTTCCGCCCCATTCTTATCGCCGGGATCGAGCAGCTTGTGGAGGTGTACGACCACATAGCGCATTTCGGCATCGTCCACGGTCCGCTGCGCGGCGGCGCGCCAGGCGGCTTCCGCACTCTTATAGTCGGGAAAGACGCCGACGAGGTCGATGGCCTTGAGGTCGACGAAATCGAGGGACTTGGGGTCCTTCACTCGGCCGCCCATCACCAGATGCAACAATTGGCTCAACGCTGCTGCTCCCATTGGGCGCGGCGACTGCACTGCCGGCCCTTCAGTTGTGCGGTGCGCTATCAGCCGGAGCGGCGCTTGCCAAGCGGCGCAGGTGCGGCTTCAGCCTTCGCGGGGCGCAGCCGGCGGCGGAAGCGGCGTCGCATCGGCGGCCGTTGACGCCTGCGCCGCATCGGCAACCCCCGTCACAAGCAACTGCGTCGCTTCCGTCGCGATGGCGGCCTTCACTGCCCGGCTTGCGAACCGGCCGACCCGGCTGGTCACATTGAAGCGGGGCAGGAAGATGCCCAGCACTGCGCCGGCGGCCGCCGCCGCGGCGACGGCGGCGATGGGATGCTCCTGGAACAGGCGATTGGTCTCGGCGGCGGCGCGCATTGATTTCTCGCGCGTGGCGGAGACGGCGT
>DASRXY010000273.1:0-14096 GCA_035654035.1 Sphingobium sp.
CCGCGTGGCGCGCCGCCGGTGCCGCTGGTGTAGATGATGCAGGCGAGATCGTCGCGCGCGGCGGTCTGGGCGGCGGCGCAGGCGGCGACGTCGGCGGCGGGATCGGCCTCGTGCGCGGCGATCAGCGCGGCCCAGTCGTGCAGCGCCACCGCGCCGCTCTGCATGCGCCCGATGGGCTCCATGCCGATGGCGACGCGCATGTTGGAGTGGACCACGGCGGGCAACAGCGCCTTGGCGATCTTCGCGGTGGAGAAGATCACCACGCAGGCGCCGCTATCGGTGATGATATGCTGGTGATCGCGCGTGGTGTTGGTGGTGTAGGTGGGCACTGTGACGCCGCCGGCGGCCATGATGGCCAGGTCCGCGATGCAGAATTCCGGCCGGTTCTCGCTCACCAGCATCACCCGGTCGCCCGGGCTCACACCCTGCGCGCGGAGCGCGGCGGCGAGCGCGGCGACCTGGCGCGCCGTCTGCGCCCAGCTCAGCGCCCGCCATTCGCTGCCCTGGCGCGACCATAGAAACGGCTTGTCGCCCAGCTCTGCCGCACGCGTGAAGAACAAAGCGGTCAGACTGGAAAAATGCTCGTCGGCGCGCACCCGATACGGCTCCTCTCATGTGTGGCTGCCCGGCCGTCGCGCGCGGCCTTCACTCCCCGAGCCTCTATAGAGAGCAGTGCCGGGTGGGGCCATGGCTTATTGCGGGTGGGTGATGGGAAGCGCTTGGTTGTGCGAGAGAGGCAGAGCGGCCATGCGCCGCAGCCCTGCGCGCTCCATCAGGCCATCGACCCAAATCGCACTCCACCAAACCCGCCGTTCGCCCTGAACCCGCCGTGGAAGCTTTCTCCTTCCTTTAACGCGGAGAGGCGAGAGGAGGGCCGTTGCCCTTCGGGCGCGTCTGGCTCGACAGGCTCAAGCGAACCGGGGCGGGGCGTGCTGGACGGGAAGCGTCCATAGTGCACCGGCCAATGGACGGGCGGTGCACCGCTTACAGACAATGGGCGCTGAATTCAGGGCTCGTGTCTGTCCGAGCAAGAATGATCCAGGGCTCCTGCCTGCGCAGGAGCACGGGATGGGCTCCATCAAGAGTGGACAGACTCTGGCGTCAACACATGTCTGGCGCTCTGCCGCGCCTTTATTCGTGGGCGCCGTTGAGATCGTTGGCGCGCCGCACGATGGCCGTGACCGCGCCGCTCATGTCCATGCCCACACCCTCGCTGCGCGGATCGGCGGCGCCGCGCCATTGGCCATCGACATATTCCACGGCATTGGCCTTGAGGCCCAGCGGGGCGATGCGCAGCTCCTCGCCCAGCGCCTGCAGCGCGGGCAGCATCGCTTCCAGCTCGGTGCCCTGCTCGATGGTGCCGCCCTTGCCGGGCGCATAAACGAGGCCCATGGCAATGGCGTCCTGTGCCGAGAGGCCCCAGTCCACGACGCCGATGATCGTCTTGGCCACCTGGCAGATGATGGTCGCGCCGCCGGCCGCGCCAATGGCGAGGCGCACCGTGCCGTCGGGCGCATAAACGATGGTGGGCGCCATGGAACTGCGCGGCCGCTTGCCGCCTTCCACCCGGTTGGCGACATAATAGCCGTCCTTCACCGGCATGACGTCAAAATCCGGCATTTCGTTGTTGAGGAAGAGGCCGTCCACCGCCACGCCGGAGCCGAAATAGCCGTTGATGGTGGTGGTGACCTGCACGACATTGCCGTCCGCGTCCGCGACGGCGAGGTCGCTGGTGCCGGGATCGTCCTTGAACGGCGCCCGCACCCGCGCGGGGGCGCCGGCGGGTTTGCCGGGCTCGATGGTGGCCAGCGTCGTGTGCGGCGAGATCAACGCCGAGCGCGCCGCCAGATAGGCCGGATCGAGCAGACCCGCGACCGGCACGTCCACGAAATCCGGGTCGCCGATATAGAGGTCGCGGTCGGCATAAGCGAGCCGCTCGGATTCGGCGAGCAGGTGCCAGGCGACAGGCGAGGCGCGGCCCAGCGCCTTCATGTCGAAGCGTTCGAGCTGCTTGAGGATCATCAGCACGGTGATGCCGCCCGAAGACGGCGGGCCCATGCTGCATATCCGATGGGCGCGGTACAGGGCGCAGACGGGCGGGCGCTCCTTGGCCTCGTAGCCCGAGAGATCGGCCAGCGTCATGGCAGACTGGCTGGCCTGCGCGCCGTTGAGCGCAGTGACGATCTTCTGCGCGAACGGGCCGTTATAGAAGCTCTCCGGCCCATCCGCCGCAATGCGCTCCAGCAGCGCGGCAAGCGGCGGATTGCGGAACGTGCTGCCGATGGCGAGCGCGGCGCCCGTGGCGTCGAAATACTGCGCGGCGGGCTCGGCCTCCATGTTGCGGCCATAGCGCGAAAGGCCGTTATGCAGGCGCGGGGAGACGGTGAAGCCCTCGCGCGCGAGGCGGATGGCGGGCGCGAACAGCGTCGCCCAGGGCAGCTTGCCGTGGCGCGCGTGGGCCAGCGCGATCATGCGCAGATTGCCCGGCACGCCCGTGCTGCGGCCGCCATTGCCGATCTGGCGGAAGGGCAATGGCTTGCCCTGCGCATCCAGGAACCAGTCGGGCGTCGCCGCGGCTGGGGCCGTCTCACGCCCGTCATAGCTGGTGAGCGCGCCGCTCGCCCCATCATGGTGGAGCATGAAGCTGCCGCCGCCAAGGCCGCTGTTCTGCGGCTCGACCACATTGAGCGCCAGCATGATGGCGATGGCGGCATCGGTTGCGCTGCCGCCGGCCTTGAGAATTTCGATGCCGGCCGCGGCGGCGCGCGGATCGGGCGCACTGACCGCCCCTGCCTGCGCGGCGGCGGCATCCGGCTGCGAGCGGGCGAGCGCCGGCTGAGCCAGCGGTGTGAGGAGCAGAGCGAAGGGGAGAAGAAGAGATCGGAACATGCTGCATGGCAGCATAAGCGCTGACGGTTCTCGGGCAAGGGCTATTGCGTGAAGCCTTTGCGTGCCTCCGGTGCGGGCTTTGTTGCCGCCTGCGAAAATCCCTCCGCTGAACCAAGCGAGCCCCTCGGCTCAGAGGGGGATACAAGCGCGAGATGGACGTAAAGGCTGGAGGATGCGGCGGACCGGCAGCGGATCGGCGCCGCCGCTTCTTCTCAGTCCTCTCAGTCCACGTCGATTCCGACCGCTTCGGAAATGGTGGCGAAGCCATCCCGCCGGAGCAGCGCCGCCAGCTCGGCATTGATCCGGGCGGGCAGATAAGGGCCTTCATAGACCAGCGCGGAGTAGAGCTGCACCAGGCTCGCGCCCGCGCGGATGCGTTCATAGGCCTGGGCGCCGCTGGCGATGCCGCCCACCCCGATGAGCGGCAGTCTCTTGCCCAGCCGCGCGCGGAAATCGCGCAGGCGCCGGAGCGCGAGCGGCTGGAGCGGCGCGCCCGAGAGGCCGCCCGTCTCGCCGGCTTGCGGCGAGCAGAGCCGGGGGCGGGAAATGGTGGTGTTGCTCACGATAAGCGCATCCAGCCCATGGGCGAGGGCCAGGTCGCAGATGTCGTCGATGTCGGCGGGTTCCAGGTCGGGCGCCACCTTGAGGAACAGCGGGGGCCCGCTCGCCCCGCGCGCCGCCATCACTCGCGCCAGCAAGGCGTCCAGCGCGCCGCGATCCTGGAGCGCGCGCAGGCCCGGTGTGTTGGGCGAGGAAATGTTGATCGCCAGATAGTCGGCCAGTGGCGCCATCGCGCGCACCCCGCGCGCATAATCCTCGATGCGGTCGGCTGCGTCCTTGTTGGCGCCGATATTGATGCCGAGCACATAGCCGGGCTTGCGCGGGCGGGCGGACAGCCGGGCGATGGCGGCATCCTGCCCGCCATTGTTGAAGCCCATCCGGTTGATGACGGCATTGTCCCCCGCCAGACGGAACAGACGCGGGCGAGGATTGCCGGCCTGTGGCAGCGGCGTCAGCGTGCCGATCTCGCCAAAACCGAATCCGAAACGGCGCATTCTTGCGGCCGCGATACCGTCCTTGTCGAAGCCGGCGGCGAGACCCACCGGGCCGGCGAAATCCAGCCCGGCGATGCGCTGACGCAAAATGGGGTCGTTTGGCGCGCGGGTTGGCCAGGGCAGGCGCAGCGCGGCCAGCGCCGCCTTGTGGGCGGTTTCCGCGTCGAGGACGAAGAGCAGCGGACGAAGCAGAGCGTACATGACGGGCGCTATGCCATTGGCGGCCGGGACCGTCAAAGACAGCACGGCAGACAGAGTGGCGGACAGGGGACGGGCGCATCTGTTGCAGTGCGAAGCATCTTTTGCGCGTCGCAAAATGCTGAAGGAGGCGCCGATGACGATTCCGTCCAATCAGCGCGATGCGAATCAGTGTATCTCCCTCCTTGCGACCCGAAGGGCTCTCAGTCGTCCGGCTAAGAGACCTTGCACTTGTCGGCTTGCCTGGCTTCGCGCCAGGCAAGCCGCTTTTTCGCTTTTCTGTTCCAATTTGGGTCTGTTCATGCGATTACGGCCCACGGAGGGCATGAACAGGACGCGACCCCTTAATCGGGCGCGCTTCTTTCCATTTCGGCTGTCCGCAAGTCGGCAGGGGCTTCCCGGCCCCGGTTGGAGATGCAGAAGGTCGCGCATGCGTCACAGATTCGCCGTCGCCGATGCGGCCGATATGGTCGCGCTGAGCTATTTCGCGCCGCCAGCGGATTTGTCCCGTTATTTCGGCGCAATGTATCTGTTCACGGCCGATCGGGTGCGGATCGTCGATCACACCCGCGCCGATTTCGCCCAGATCCGCTTCATGCTCGCCGGTGAGGGCAGCTATCGATTCAGCGATGGGCGCCTGGTGGAAACGCCGGAATGCTGCCTGCTCGGCCCCACCAGCATGGCCACGCATTTCGACGTCGCCGGGCCGCTCCAGGTCCTGGGGCTCACGGTGCTGCCATTAGGCTGGGCGGCACTGCGCGCGGGCGAAGCCAATCTCGCCGCCGATGATGCCTTCGATCTCGCGGCCCGCTTCGGCCACCCCTGGCGGGACATGCTGGATAGCCTGCGCGCGCAGGAGGACAGCGGCGCGGCCTCCGAGCAGCTCTGGGCTTTCCTGCGCACGCAGCTTCAGCCCGTCGGCGAGGCGGAAATGCGCTTCGTGGAGGAGGCGGACCGCTGGCTGAGCGACGAACAGTCCCCGCGCGTCGATGTGTTGCAGGAGGCGACGGGCCTTTCCGCGCGGCAGGTCGCGCGCTGGTGCAACCGGCTTTACGGCGCGCCGCCGAAATATCTGGCGCGCAAATATCGGGCCCTGCGCTGCGCCCAGATCCTCGCGCGCGAGGAGGTGGACTGGTCCGAATGCAGCGGTGACGCGTTTTACGATCAATCCCATTTCATCCGCGAACTCAAGCACTTCACGGGACTGACCCCCACCGAGCTGCGCGAGCGGGCCAGCATCGTCATCCGCCTCTCGATGAACCGCGCCGACGTGCCCGGCGACATCGCGCAGCTCAGCAGAATCAGCTAGGCGCCGCCTGCGCCGGTCCGGCCGCTTCAGGGCTGCGGATGCTGCCGGCGTTCCCGCCGGGGCCACGCGCCGTCTCGTGCGCTCCGGCAACAGTGAGGCGACAATCACATCCGCCACGCATTGGGGCTTGATTTTCGGGCGCATCGCGACCATCTGCCCAATCAGACCAATTTACTCCGATTTGAGAATCGTTCGCATATGCGCCTGTCCAGTCTTGCCGATTATGCCGTGCTGATGATGCGCACCGCTGCCATGCATTGCGGCGGCGCGCGGGCCAATGCCGCCAGCCTGGGGACGGAGGCGGGCATTCCGGTGCCCACCGCGCAGAAGCTCGCCAGCCTGCTGGGCCGCGCCGGCCTCATCAAGGCGACGCGCGGCAGCGGCGGCGGCATCAAGCTCGCCCGGCCGGCCGCCGCCATCACGCTGGCCGACATCATCGAGGCCGTGGACGGGCCGATCACCATGACCGCCTGCCTGGATGCCCAAGGCTCCGATTGCTGTGCGCTGGACCGCCCCTGCGTCATCCGGCCGCACTGGCTGGGCATCAACCGGCTGGTACGCGAATCGCTGGAGCGCGTGACGCTGGCGCATCTCATCGCCGCGCCGGACGCTCTGCCGGGCAGCGCACCGGCCGCGTCCGTACCTTCTCTCGTTCCCAACCACTCGGCTGCCGCCGTGGAGACCGTGCAATGAACGCCCCCGTGAAGACCGAGGCCCCCCGCAACGAGGAGGCCCTCGCCGCCGCCCGCAAGGCGAGCGACTATGAATGGGGCTTCGTCTCGGACGTCGAGCAGGAGTTCGCGCCCAAGGGGCTCGACGAGAACACGGTTCGATTCATTTCCGCCAAGAAGGGCGAGCCGGAATGGATGCTGGACTGGCGTCTCAAGGCCTTTCGCCACTGGCTGACCATGGAAGCGCCGGACTGGGCGAAGCTGAACGTGCCGCCGATCGACTATCAGGACGCTTATTATTACGCGGCACCCAAGGCGAAGCCGACGCTGGCGAGCCTGGACGAGCTGGACCCGGAAATCCGCCGCACCTACGAGAAGCTGGGTATCCCCATCGAGGAGCAGAAGGTGCTCGCCAATGTGGCGGGCGCGCCACGCGTGGCGGTGGACGCTGTGTTCGACAGCGTGTCGGTCGCCACCACCTTCCGCAAGGAGCTGGAGGAAGCGGGCGTCATTTTCCGCTCGATCAGCGAGGCGATCCGCGAATTTCCCGATCTGGTGCGCAAGTGGCTGGGCAAGGTCGTGCCCATGCACGACAATTATTTCGCGACGCTCAATTGCGCGGTCTTCTCCGACGGCACCTTCGTCTATGTGCCGGAGGGGGTGCGCTGCCCGATGGAGCTCTCCACCTACTTCCGCATCAACGCCGAGAATACCGGCCAGTTCGAGCGCACGCTGATCGTCTGCGACAAGGGTGCCTATGTCTCCTATCTGGAAGGCTGCACGGCGCCGCAGCGCGACGAGAACCAGCTCCACGCCGCCGTCGTCGAGCTGGTCGCGCTCGACGATGCCGAGATCAAATATTCCACCGTGCAGAACTGGTACCCCGGCGATGCCGAGGGCAAGGGCGGCATCTATAATTTCGTGACCAAGCGCGCGCTCTGCCAGGGCAAGAACAGCAAGGTGAGCTGGACCCAGGTCGAGACCGGCAGCGCCATCACCTGGAAATATCCAAGCTGCGTGCTGAACGGCGAGAATTCGGTGGGCGAATTCTACTCCGTGGCGGTCACCAACAACTACCAGCAGGCCGACACCGGCACCAAGATGATCCACAATGGCCGGGGCAGCCGCTCGACCATCGTCTCCAAGGGCATCAGCGCCGGCCGCTCCAACGGCACCTATCGCGGCCTCGTGCGCGTGGGGCCGCAGGCCGAGGGCGCGCGCAACTTCACGCAGTGCGATTCGCTGCTGCTGGGCGACAAATGCGGCGCCCACACCGTGCCTTATATCGAGGTGAAGAATCCCTCCGCCATCGTCGAGCATGAGGCGACGACCAGCAAGATCAGCGACGACCAGCTGTTCTACGCCATGCAGCGCGGCCTCGATGCCGAGAGCGCGGTGGGCCTCATCGTCAACGGTTTCGCGCGCGAGGTGCTCCAGCAGCTCCCTATGGAATTTGCCGTGGAAGCGCAGAAGCTGCTCGACATCAGCCTCGAAGGCAGCGTGGGATGAGGATGCTTGGCAGCCCTGCCTATGCACGCGCCGTTCCGGCTGCCCTGGATCCGCGCGCCGGTGTGGCAGACGGGCGCGACGGATTCGTCCTTAACGGCATTGTAACGAATCGCGGCCTGGGCTTAGTTGCCTTCACGCCCGGCCGGATGTGGAAGTCCCCGGGCCGCTCTGAGGAGGGAAGCGTCGATGAAGGCCGGTCTGGCAGCACTTCTGGTTACCATGGCCGTCGTTCAGGCGCTTCCCGCCACTGCGCGCGAGACAGTGCCCGCGCCCCAGACCCCCACGCCACAGACGATCGCGGCGAACAGCGTCGCCGAGCTGCCGCTCACCCAGCGCTTCGCCAGCCTGCTCACCAGCTATCGCAACTGCGTGCTGCGCCAGGTCGACCGGACGACGCAACTGGGCGACCAGCAGGAGATGGCGCAGAACGCCATGTCCGCCTGCGCGCTCTCGCGGGGCGAACTGCGCAGCCAGCTCATCGCGGACATTCGCAACGAGCAGCCGCATCTGAGCAGCGCGCTGGTGCTGAGTCATGCCGATACGGGGCTGGAGCAGGTCGATCCCATGATCGAGGCCGCAGCCATCGACTGGGCCCATATGCGCTACGCCCGCGACATGCACTGAGCGCCTCCGGCGCCGGATCTCATCCATATTCTCCTGACAGCGCAGTTTCGCGCCGTGGTCTGACGCGAGTGCGTCATGGCCTGCGCGGCGGCACGAGAAGGCACCAGGGCATTCCTCCTGCGACGGCATCGGCTAACCGATTTGGTTTTCCGGTGCCCGCAAGCGCCAGAGGCGCGTTCAGTTCGGGTGCTCGTCCTGCGGCGCGCGCCACAATCTCATGACCATGAAGCCCGAGAAGGCGAAAAACAGATGCTGACGATCGACAATCTCACGGCCGAAGTTGCCGGCAAGCCCATTCTCAAGGGCCTCTCGCTCACGCTGAACGCGGGCGAGATTCACGCCATCATGGGCCCCAACGGCGCGGGCAAGTCGACGCTCGCCTATACGCTCGGCGGCCGGCCAGGCTATGAGGTGACGGGCGGCACGGCCACGCTGGAAGGCGCCGACCTGCTTGCCATGGAGCCCCATGAGCGCGCCGCCGCCGGCCTGTTCCTGGGCTTCCAGTATCCGGTGGAAATTCCCGGTGTTTCCAATGTCCAGTTCCTGCGCGAGGCGCTCAACAGCCAGCGCACGGCGCGCGGCGAAGCGCCGCTCTCGGCCGCCGACTTCCTGCGTCTGGCGCGCGAGAAGGCGGCGCTGCTCGGGCTCGACATGGAGATGCTCAAGCGCCCGGTGAATGTGGGCTTCTCCGGCGGTGAGAAGAAGCGTGCCGAAATGGTCCAAATGGGCATTCTCGATCCGCGCGTCGCCATTCTCGACGAGACCGATAGCGGCCTCGACATCGATGCGCTCAAGACCGTGGGGGCCGGCATCAACGCCATCATGCGCGCGCCGGACAAGGCCGTGCTGCTCATCACGCACTATCAGCGCCTGCTCGATTATGTGCATCCCGATGCCGTGCATATTCTGGCAGACGGCCGCATCGTGAAATCGGGCGGCCCTGAGCTGGCCGTGGCGCTGGAACGCGAAGGCTATGCCGAGGTGCTGGCATGACCGGCGCGCGCATCAAGGGGCGCGCGCTCGCTCCCCTCCGTGGGGCGGGTTTGCGCGGAACCGCGACGGGGGCAAGCGCATGACCGCGCTCGCTCTCCCCACCCGCAAGGACGAGGCGTGGCGCTATAGCGACCTCACCGCTTTGGCGCGCGTCTGGCCACCGAGCGAACCGGAACGGATCGTTGTCGGCCCCGGCGAGACGCTGTCGCGCGCGCTCCTTCAGGACGCCGCGCCGGGCGACGTGGCGGTCCGCGATCTCATTGTCGAGATCGGCGCGGGCGGCGCCTTCGCCATGCACCTGCTCGACATGGGCGGTGCGCTCGGTCGCGTGACCTTCGATGTCACGCTGCATGAAGGTGCCCGGTTCGATCTCAAGGCCGCCTTGCTCGGCGCCGGCAGCCAGACTCTCGAACTGGTGACGAAGGTGCGCCATGTCGAGCCCGGCGGCGTCAGCCGGCAGACGGTGCGGGTCATTGCGGCGGACACGGCGACGACCAGCTATCTCGGTCAGGTGGCCGTGGCGCGCGACGCGCAGCAGACCGATGCGGAGCAGAGCTTCAAGGCCATGCTGCTCGATCGCGGCGCGAGCGCCAATGCCAAGCCGGAGCTGGAGATTTTCGCCGACGACGTGAAATGCGCGCACGGCGCCACGGTCGGCGAACTGGACAAGGCAGCGCTCTTCTATCTCGCCTCGCGGGGGCTCGACCCGGCGGGCGCGCGCGCGCTGCTGCTCCAGGCATTCATTGCCGGCCTGTTCGACGACATGGCCGACGCAGACGCGCACGCGCGCTTCGAGCAGGCCGCGCGCGCCAGGCTGGAGACGATGGCATGACTCAACACGCGCCGCTTTCCTTCGCGCCGGAGACGGCCCCGGACCGGCTCGACGCGCCCGCGCGCGGCCACGCCGCCGTCCGCGCCGATTTCCCCGGCCTCGTCACAGCGCAGGGCGCGCCCTGGCACTATCTCGACACGGCCGCGACCGCGCAGAAGCCGCAGGTCGTGATCGACGCCACCGTGCGGGCGATGGGCGCGGATTATGCGACGGTGCATCGCGGCGTCTACGCCCGCTCGGCCGACATGACGCTGGCCTTCGAGGCAGCGCGGGCACGGGTGGCGCGCTTCCTCAATGCCGCAAGCGCTGACGAGATCGTGTTCGTGCGCGGCGCGACAGAGGGCATCAATCTCGTCGCCAATAGCTGGGGGGGCGCCAACCTCAAGCCGGGCGACCGCATCCTGCTCTCCACGCTGGAGCATCACTCGAACATCGTGCCCTGGCAGCTCATCGCCGAGCGCACCGGCGCGGCCATCGATGTGATTCCGCTGACGGCGGACGGGCATATCGACCTGGATGCCATGGCCGCGATGATCCGCCCGGCGCACAAGCTGGTGGCACTCGCCCATGTCTCCAACGTACTGGGCAGCCCGCTCGACGTGGCGCGCGCCGCATCGATCGCGCATGCGGCCGGCGCGCTGCTGCTGGTCGACGGCTGCCAGGCGGCGCCGCGCATGGCGCTCGACGTGCAGGCGCTCGGCTGCGATTTCTATCTCTTCTCCGGCCACAAGCTCTATGGGCCCACCGGCATCGGCGCGCTGTGGGCGCGAGCCGAGACTCTGGCTGCCATGCCGCCCTGGCATGGCGGCGGTGCGATGATCGACACCGTCACCTTCGAACGCACCACCTACGCGCCGCCGCCGGCCCGCTTCGAGGCCGGCACGCCGGCCATTGTCGAGGCGATCGGCCTGGCGGCCGCGCTGGACTATGTGGACGCGATCGGGCTCGACGCCATTGCCGCGCATGAAGCGGCGCTGGTGCGACAGGCGCGCGAGGCGCTGCGCGGCATCAATTCGCTGCGGCTGCTGGGCCCGGACGATGCGTGCGGCATCGTCTCCTTCGCCATGGACGGGGTGCATCCGCACGACATCGGCACCATATTGGACGAGAGCGGCGTGGCGATCCGCGCCGGGCATCATTGCGCGCAGCCGCTGATGCGCCATCTGGGCGTGGATGCGACCGCGCGGGCCAGTTTCGGCATCTACAATGACGAGAGCGACGTCGCGGCGCTGATCCGCGGCCTCGAACGCGTGAGGACGATTTTCGGATGAACGAGGAAAGCAGGATCAGGGCCGAGGAAGTGGCGCATGTGGAGAAGCCGCCGCGCGCCCGCGTGCAGGATGTGGAGGAGGCGCCGGACGCCGCGCCCGATGCCGCCGCTCTGCCCGACGCGGTAGCGCGCCGGCGCGACTATCTGGACGGCTTCCTCAAGCAGCAGCCCGCGAGCATCTCCGCCGGCGAGCCGGGCGGCAATGTCTATGAAGGCATCATTGAGGCGCTCAAGGAAATCTACGACCCCGAGATACCGGTGAACATCTACGATCTCGGCCTCATCTACGGCGTCGACGTGACCGATGACGGCCATGCCGTCGTCACCATGACGCTGACCACCCCGCATTGCCCGGTTGCCGAATCCATGCCTGGCGAAGTGGAGATGCGCGTGGGCGCGGTGCCGGGCGTGGGCAATGCGGAGGTCAATCTGGTGTGGGATCCGCCGTGGGACCCGCACAAGATGAGCGACGAGGCCAAGCTCGAACTGGGCATGCTGTGAACACCGCAGAGGTGCTCCCCGCCCGCGCCGATTTCCTGGGTCGGGCCATGCGCCGGAGCCATGCCTCTGGCATCCGCGTGGCCGCGCCCCATATAGGTCTTGTATAGAAGGCCCACTCTCATGGCAGGACAAGCTCGACCGATGACCGCAACCACCAGCTCTCAGCGCCGTGCTCTCCCCGCCGCCGTCACGCTGACGCCGGCGGCGCAGGCGCGCGTTGCCGATCTCATGGCGCGGGCGCCGGAAGGCGCGGTGGGCGTCAAGCTCTCCACGCCGCGTCGGGGCTGCTCGGGCCTCGCTTATTCGGTCGATTATGTGACCGAACCTGCCGCGTTCGACGAGCGGATCGAGACGCCGGGCGGCCTCTTCTTCATCGACGCGGCGAGCGTGCTCTATCTCATCGGCTCGGTGATGGACTGGGTGGAGGATGACTTCACGGCGGGCTTCGTGTTCACCAACCCCAATGCCAAGGGAAGCTGCGGCTGCGGCGAGAGCTTCACCGTCTAGGACGGAGGGTCATTCAATGCGGGGGCCCGCAAACGCCCCTGTGCGCGCTTCGGTGCCATATTCGGTGCCATAAAAGTCGACCTACGCCAGGGCATCATCTTGTTGGCCAGTGGTCGCCTTCGCGTCCACCTCGTCATCCCCGGTCGACTCACCAAGGAGCCCGTCGCCCCTTCAATGGGCGTCTGCGCAGGCCGGAGCCCACGTCGACCCAGACGCTTGCGGCATTCAGATCATCACGAGCCGAAAAGGATTTTGTGCAACTGAAACGCAGCGGATGTTTGCTCCGCGAGCATCGAAAGCGCGCAAAGCGCCATGGACGGGCTTGGCAAGGGGATCCGTCCTAGAATCTTTTCGAGCAGGGGAGAGCCAGTGCTCCTGCGCAGGCAGGAGCCAGGGCCCAGCCGAACGCCGCACCCGCCCTGGGCTCGTACCTGCGCAGGAGCAGGGAATTGGCTCAATCAAAAACGGAGAGCTTCTAGGCGCGATCTGCATTCAGCTCCCGGCCGGTAAGAATGGTTCTGCGCACTTCCGGCCGAGCAGCAAGCGTCCGCTGCGCTCTGCTCCACGCCAGTGCGCCATTTTGGTCTGCGCTCGTTTCCCGCCCCGGCACATCATGTGACGTCCATCCGCCCGCAAAGCCCCCTCGGCGGCGCTCCCTCTTCAGTGCGCCTGCGCACGCAGGAGCTTAGGAGCGGTCAGGGGCATCCAACGCAGGCACGATGGCTGGCCCTCCCCTCAAAACCGCGCTGACCAGCGCAGCGACGCGCCGTAATCGTCGCGCCGCGCCGCGATATTGCCGGGCTCGGTGCGCGCGAAGAGATTGGCGCCCAGCCAGCCGCCGGAGAGGCCGACGCCGTAGCTCAGTTCGTAAACGCGCTCCGATCCGCGCGGCGTGAGGTCGAGGGGCACGCGGGCGATGGTGGCGGTGGCGCTCTGCCAGTCCCAGCTCTGCGGCAGGGCGAGCGGGAAGCGGCTGGAGATCACCCGGAGCGGCGCGGCGATGCGCAGCCCCGCCAGATCGTTGGGCGCGAGCAGGCCGATGCGCGTCAGGTCCAGCGCCCAGGCGCGGGTGCGCAGCAAGCCGCCTTCGGTGAGCGCGCCGCCGGCCTCCGCATGGGTCCAGCCCTGTTGCAGAGCGCCGCCGAGCGTCAGACCGGCCGCCATGTCCAGCCGCAATTCCGCCCCTGCGAACAGGCTGCGCGCCGATTGCGCGCCAAGGGCCCGGGCGAAGCGGGCGCCGAGCAGGCTGCCTTGCTCGTTCACTAGCCGCAGCTTGCCCGCGACGGTCAGGCGCCCGCGCGCCAGCGCGAGCCCCGCCAGCGCCGCCTGATAATGCGCGGTGCGGCCCGGCAGGCGCCACTCGGGGCCCGGCCGCTCGGCGGTGCTGTCCACCATGCCGATCTCCACGCCCTGGAGGAGAGTCAGCCCGGGCGCCAGCCGATGCGTGACGGCCGCGCTCGATTCGGGGCGCAGTTCAAGCGCCGGCGTTCCATTGCCCGCGTCCGCGAGCAGAAAGGCGGGGCGCGGCCCAGCGTCCAGCCGCGCCTCCAGCGTCTCCAGCCCGGTCCGCAGACCGAAGGCGGCGCTGGTACGGGGCGAGACGCGCGCGGCGATGGTGCCGGCGAGAAGCTGTGCCCGTGTCCGCTCCGTCTCGCCCGGCGTGGACGCTAGGCCCTGTCCGTCCGCAGGGCGGTCGGCGGCGAAGCTGAACGAGAGGCTGAGCGGTCCGGCGAGGCCC
>DASRXY010000274.1:0-5804 GCA_035654035.1 Sphingobium sp.
CGTGCAGCAGGGCCCGCGCGCGGAGCGATGCGCACAGGGCTCCAGGCTCACATAGGCCGTGCCGCCGCGCGCCGCCGCCCCGGCGTGATCGAGCGCCATCGCTTCGGCATGAGGACGGCCTCCGGGCTGCGTCCAGCCGCGCCCGACAACGCGGCCCTGAACATCGAGAATGACACAACCGACATTGGGATTGGGGGCGGTGCGCCCGCATCCACGCCGGGAGAGGGCGATTGCGGCGGCGAGCCAGATCCGGTCGTCAGGCGTTGTGCGCAGCATCTCAGGGCGCCTTGGCGCCCGCATCCTTCACGGCCGCCGGTGCCTTGCCCTGCGCGGCCTCGTGCGCCAGCGCCTCGGCCAGCCGTTCGTCGAGCCGCTTGCGCACCACCGCGATGATCGCCTTGCGCTGCTCGCGATTCTTCGCCTCATCCTCGCGCCACTCGATACCCACCATATCGGCCACGCGCTGGAAGCGCTCCTGCCGCTTCTCCAGGCCCGCCTCGTAACTGGCGAGATCGGCGATCTGGCGGCGAATGATGTCACTGTCGCGCCGGTCGGCCATCCAGCTCTCGACATAGATGATTTCGCGTTCCTTTGGCGGCAGGCGCGAATCAATCTGGAAGGCCCAGATGATGAGGAATGTGAGCGCAGCGGAGAGACCTAGCAAACCCCAGCGATGCGGCCGGTCCGGCGAGAACATCAGCTTGAGGTCCGCGAAGGCACTGCGCGGCGACACAGGACGCGGGAAAATCGACATGGCGCCTAGATAGGCTTTTAGCGCCGTGGATGCAAAGCCGGGACGCGCATTGCGACGAGCCGTGGCCGCGCTCCCCGCCGCCCCTCTCAGGTAGCCGGTGCCGCCGCTGCGGTCCGCAACCGGTCCAGCGCCCGCGCGCGGCCGATCAGCGGCAGCAGTGCGGCCATGTCCGGCCCATGATCCTGGCCGGTCAACGCCTGACGCAGCGGCAGGAACAGCGCGCGGCCCTTGCGCCCCGTCGCCGTCTTGAGCGCGCCGGTCAGCGCGTGCCACGGATCTGCGTCCCAAATGCCAGCATCCTCCAGCAGTGCCGCGGCCTGCGCCACGAACGTACGGTCGTCGGCATCGAGCGCTGGCGGCGCGATCTCGCCAGCCAGCACCGGCACCCAGTCCGCCGCCTGCGCCAACGTCGCCAGATTGGGCTGTACCACCGGCCAGGCCTGCGCCGTGATCGCCGCCGGCAGCCGCGCCGCCACGGCCTCATATGGGAGCATGTGGATGATCTTCTGGTTGAGCGCGGCCAGCTCCTCCTCGGAGAAGCGCGCGGGTGCGCGGCTGAAATGCGCGAAATCGAAACGCGCGATCAGCGGCGCCATGTCGGTCACAGGCTCGACGGGATCGCTGGTGCCCAGCCGGGCGAGCAGCGCCGCGAGCGCAATCGGCTCGATACCCGCCTCGCGCAGCGCCGTTATGCCGAGCGAACCCAGTCGCTTGGAGAGCTTGCCCTCCGTACCCACCAGCAGCGCCGTATGGGCGAAGCGGGGCAAATCGGCACCCAGCGCCTCGAACATCTGAACCTGCGCGGCGGTGTTGGAGACATGGTCCTCACCGCGCAGCACATGCGTGACGCCCATGTCGATATCATCGATAACGCTGGGCAGCATGTAGAGCCAGCTCCCATCCCCGCGCCGGATGACAGGATCGGAAAGCAGGCGCGGATCGAATTGCTGATCGCCGCGCACCAGATCCGTCCAGGCGATGGGCGCTTCATGGTCGAGGCGGAACCGCCAGTGCGGCGTTTCGCCCGCCGCTTCCTTGGCCGCGATCTCCTCGGCCGTGAGGCCCAGCGCGGCGCGGTCGTAAACGGGCGGCAGGCCGCGCCCGAGCAGCACCTTGCGCTTCAAATCCAGCTCCTGCGCCGTCTCGAAGCAGGGATAGACCCGGCCGGCATCGCGCAACGCAGCGAACTTCGCCTCGTAGAGCGCGAACCGCTCGGACTGGCGCACTTCTCCGTCCATCGACAGGCCCAGCCAGGCGAGATCGGCACGGATGCCTTCGACGAAGCGCTCTTCGCTGCGCTCCCGGTCCGTATCGTCGATGCGCAGCAGGCACGTGCCCCCCATCGCGCGCGCAAACAGCCAGTTGTGCAGCGCGGTGCGGACATTGCCGACATGAAGCGCGCCAGTCGGCGCAGGAGCGAAGCGGGTGACAACGGTCATGGATCAGCTCAGGCGGTGCGGAAGGCATTGGTGATGGGATAGCGCCGGTCGCGGCCGAAACTGCGGCCACCCAGCTTCACGCCCGGCGGCGACTGGCGGCGCTTGTATTCGGCCACATAGAGCAACCGCTCGACGCGCGCGACCGTTGCCCGGTCGAAGCCGGCGGCGACGAGCTGGTCTACCGACTTCTCCTGCTCGACGAGGCCGTAGAGAATAGGGTCCAGAACGTCATAAGGCGGCAGACTGTCTTCGTCCTTCTGGTTCTCGCGCAGCTCGGCGGTCGGCGGCTTGGCGATGACCCGCTCGGGCATCACTGGCCCATCAGGCCCCAGCGCCAGCCCCGGCCGGTTGGCGTTGCGCCAGCGCGAGAGGGCGAAGACAGTGGTTTTGTAGGCATCCTTGAGCACCGAATAGCCTCCGGCCATGTCACCATAGAGCGTGGCATAGCCGACGCTCACTTCGCTCTTGTTGCCAGTGGTGAGCAACATGGGGCCAAACTTATTGGAGAGCGCCATCAGCGTCACGCCGCGCACGCGCGACTGGATATTTTCCTCGGTGAGGTCCGCGCTTCGTCCCTCGAAAGCGGGGGCGAGCATGGCGTCGAACGCCTCCACCGCCGGGCCGATGGGAATGGTGTCGAGCCGGCAGCCGAGCAACCGCGCGCAGTCCGCCGCATCGTCCAGGCTCTCCTGGCTGGTGAAGCGCGAGGGCATCATCACGCACCACACCTTGTCCGCGCCCAGCGCGTCCACGGCAACGGCGGCCGAGAGCGCGCTGTCGATGCCGCCAGAAAGGCCCAACACCACACCGGGGAAGCGGTTGCGCGTCACATAGTCGCGCAGGCCCACCAACATGGCGTGGTAGATGTCGGCAGGAGACTCGTCGAGCGCGTGGATTTCTCCGGGATTGCAGCGCCAACCGCCGCCCGCCGAGTCCGCCGTCCAGTCGGTGAGGACCAGCGCCTCTTCCCAGTCCGGCAGGCGATGGGCCAGGCTGCCGTCGGCATTGAGCACGAACGAGGCGCCGTCGAACACCAGCTCGTCCTGTCCGCCCACGCGATTGAGATAGGCAATCGGCAGACCGGTCTCGCGCACCCGCGCGGCACAGACGGCCTGTTCACGCAGATCGTCCTTGTCCGCCTCGAACGGACTGCCGTTGACGTTGATGAAGAACTGCGCGCCGCGTTCCTTGAGATGCGCCACCACGAAGGGAAACCAGATGTCCTCACAGATCGGCAGACCAATCTTCACGCCGCGAAAGTCCACTGGCTCAGGCAGCGGGCCGGGCACGAACAGGCGCTTCTCATCGAACGTGCCGTAATTGGGCAGTTCGCGCTTCTGCCGGATCGCAGCGATGCGCCCGTCTTCCAACAGCGCGACGCAGTTGAAGAGCACGTCGGCATTGGCGATCACCGTGCCCACCAGCATGGCCGGCCCGCCGTCCGCCGTCGCTTCAGCCAGGCGGCGCAGTTCAATTTCCGCACGCGCGGCGAGCGCAGGCTTGAGCACAAGGTCCTCGGGCGGATACCCTACGAGCTGCAATTCGGGATAGACGATGAGGTCTGCGCCCGCCGCCCGCGCCGTCTCGCGCCAGGCCAGCATGGCATCGGCATTGCCCTTGAGGTCCCCCATGGCCTGGTTGATCTGTGCGAGGGCGATGCGGAGCGATTGCGTCATGGGCAGCCTCTAGAACAAGCGGACGCAAATCAGAACCCCGTCTTTGCAGGCCCGGTTCCACCCGATGCGCCGTCATGAAGGGGACGAAGGCCTTTTCACAACGCGTCCGCGCCGCTAGAGCGTGCGCGAGCCAAAATCTCCGCAGGGTGCAGCATGAAAATCATATCGGGCAACGGCAATCTGCCGCTCGCGCAGGCCATCGCCTCTTATGTCGAGCTGCCGCTCACCAATTGCAGCGTCCGCCGCTTCGCCGACGAGGAAGTGTTCGTCGAAATTCACGAGAATGTGCGCGGCGAGGATGTGTTCGTCATCCAATCGACCAGTTATCCGGCGAACGACAATCTGATGGAGTTGCTCATCATGATTGATGCGCTCAAACGCGCGTCGGCGCGGCGCATCACGGCAGTGCTCCCTTATTTCGGCTATGCGCGGCAGGATCGTAAACCCGGCCCCCGCACACCCATTTCGGCCAAGCTCGTCGCCAATCTCATTACCGTCGCCGGCGCCAACCGCGTGCTCTCGGTCGATCTCCATGCCGGGCAGATTCAGGGCTTCTTCGACATTCCCACCGACAATCTGTTCGGCGCGCCGGTCATGTCGGCGGACATCCAGGCGCGCTTTCCGCAGGACAATCTCACGGTCGTCTCGCCGGACGTGGGCGGCGTGGTGCGCGCGCGCGCACTCGCCAAGCGCCTCGATAACGCGCCGCTGGCCATTGTCGACAAGCGCCGCGAGCGGGCAGGCGAATCGGAAGTGATGAACATCATCGGCGACGTGAACGGCCGCTTCTGCGTGCTGGTGGACGATATCGTCGATTCGGCCGGCACGCTGTGCAATGCCGCCCAAGCGCTCAAGGAGGCCGGCGCGGTCGATGTGGTCGCCTATGTGACTCATGGCGTGCTCTCGGGCGGCGCGGTGGCACGCGTGGGCAACTCGCAACTGCGCGAGCTGGTCATCACCGACACCATCCTCGCGACCGACGGCATTCTCCAGTGCGCCCGCATTCGCCAACTGCCCATCGCGCCGCTGCTGGGTGAGGCCATTCGCCGCATTGCCGACGAAAGCTCGGTCAGCTCGCTGTTCGATTGACTCGCCGGGCGCGGCACGAGCCTGTCCGTGCCGCCAGGAGAACGCCATGACCGCCCCTCGCCTGCTCGGCCCGGACCACGCCCCCTTCGTCCTGCTGGACGATGCGAGCGCGGATGGCGTCAGCGGCGGCGCGGCGCTGCTGTTTCGCGATCCCGTGGGCGTGGTGCGTGCCGATCGCATGAGCGAGGTGTTGCCCGCCCTCGCCGAGGTCGCGCGCGCCGCCGACTATGGCCTGCACGCCGCCGGCTACATGAGCTACACTGCGGGCCACGCTTTCGAGCCGCGCCAGGCCGGCTACACGCCACGTGAGGGTGATACGGGGCCGCTGCTCTGGTTCGGCCTGTTCGAGAAGCCCGCCACTCTCCCTGCCGCCGCCGTGCCCGATCTGTTGCCCGTGCCCGACCCGCTCGCCACAGGCACCGTCACGCCGATGATCGGTCGCGCAGACTATGAGCGCGCCATCGGCAAGGTGCTGGACTATATCGTCGCGGGCGACATCTATCAGGCCAACCTCACTTTTCTCGCGGCGGTGGACTTTCCCGGCGATCCGCTGGCGGCCTATGCCGCGATCCGTCCACGCCAGCGCGCCGGCCATGGCGCGCTTATCCGGCACGACGGACGGCACATCCTCTCCTTCTCGCCCGAGAGCTTCTTCGCGCTGGAGAGCGGGCGTATCATCACCCGGCCGATGAAAGGCACCGCGCGCCGCATGGCGGACCCGGCGCTGGATGCCGCCGCCATGGCCGAGCTGGCGGCCGACCCCAAGCAACGCGCCGAGAATCTGATGATCGTAGACCTGCTGCGCAACGACATTTCGCGCGTGGCGGTGCCCGGCAGCGTCAGAGT
>DASRXY010000275.1:0-5114 GCA_035654035.1 Sphingobium sp.
CGCGATTGCGCGCCATCGTCACTTCATCGAAGCTGCCGCCGTCCACATAATCGAAGATGAAGCGCGGCAGGCGCCGACGCGCCGCGGCGCGCAGATCCGCGACGGTCGCGGGGCCGTTCATGGCGCTCTGCGCCCGGCCACGACCCGCCTTCTCTCTCCCATGTCGTTCATATTCCGCCTCTTCTCATCGCGCGCGGCCGAACTTGTGCGGAGCCGGAACGCATCCGTCAACCGGCGGCGCGACCCGGTTTCGCAACTGCTCAGGCGACCGGATCGAAAGTGTGGCTTCATGCTCTCGCCCCAGACTTCTTTCTCCGCGACATGAGCCGTCACCCCCTTCCCAAGGCCGGCGCGGAAAGGGCCGCACGGCATCCATCATCAGCGGTCGCCACTCTATCCGCATTCCGTTCCCCACCCAGATGACGAGACCGGGAACAACACCCGCCAGCGGCAAGCATCTGGCGGGATTGTGTCCCGCGAAGCGATGCGCGATGTCTTGCTCTCGAAAACCCGTCTCGGGAGAGTGTCATGACCGGCCGCTTCCCTGTGCGCCCCCTTTTCGCGGCGCTTGCGCTCTGCACGGCGACAGCGCTCGCGGCGCAATCCCCGTCCCCACGGACGCCCGGCGACTATCCTCTCGGGCCCGATTCGCAAGTGAACCCCGCCATTCCCCATGGCACGCTGCTCGGCCCCTTCGCGCTCCACAGCCGAATCTTCCCCGGCACGGTGCGGCGCTATTGGGTGCATGTGCCCGCCGGCCACAGGGCAGGCGCGCCGCCGGCCAATCTCCTTGTCTTCCAGGATGGGCAGCGCGCGATCAATCCGTCGGGCTCGCTGCGCATTCCTGTCGTACTGGACAATCTCATTGCGCAGGGCGCAATCCCGCCCACCATCGGCGTCTTCGTAACGCCAGGCAATCTCTCGACAGCGTATCCCGACGATCTCGGCCAGGGAAATCCCGATCATCGGTGGCAGGAATATGACGCGCTGGACGATGATTATGCGCACATGCTGCTGGACGAGCTGCTCCCCGAGGTGGCAGCGCGCTGGCGCATCACCAACGATCCCACACGCCGCGCCATCGGTGGCACCAGCAGCGGCGCGATCGCGGCTTTCACCGTTGCGTGGCGCCACCCCGAGGCGTTCGGCAACGTCATCTCGATGATCGGCAGCTATACCGCCATCGCGGCGCAGGAGGCCGACCCCGCCGCGCCGCCGCCACCCGCCGGCGATCTCTATCCGCGCCTCATCCGCCAGAGCCCGATCAAGCCGCTGCGCATCTTCCTGCAGGATGGCAGCAACGATCTCGACAACGCACATGGCAACTGGTTCCTCGCCAATCAGCAGATGCTCGCCGCACTAAACTGGGCCAACCGCAATGCCGATGCGAACGGTACGGCCGGTCCGCGCTACGACGTCGCCCACATCTGGGGCGACGGCGCACACAGTGACCAACATGGCGGCGCAATTCTGCCCGACGTGCTGCGCTGGATTTGGCGGGATGCGAAGGACGGCAAGGAGTGATCCCACGCGCAGACGCGGAGCGAAGCAAGCACGCCGCAGCGCACTCATGCCGACATATCATCCTATACCATCTTAGCCGGTCGCAGAGGACCTCCCTCTCTCCGTGCCTCTGCGTGAACAGGATTTTTCACGCAGAGGGCCCTTCGCCACTCAGCTCGCAACGCACAGGAAAGAGAACCTCCCCTTTCCTCTCTGCGCTCTGTGCGTCTCCGCGCGATCCAAAACCCCTCAATGAAAATCCCGCGAGCGCGGCAGCAGACGGACATTGCGCGGATGCTGGGAGCCGCGCGGGGAGGTCTCGCGGCGCGTGGGCTGGGGGTGCGCGAAGACATCGGCGCGGCTGAGCGGAAAGCGCGGTTCATGGGCTTGCGAGAGATGGGCCAGCAACTCCGTGCGATCGAGAATACGGCTTGCCAACACATGAATCACGCCTTCGCGGCTGCGCTGCAACTCGCCTTCCGCCACCATCAGCCGCGCGCTCATCACTTCGCGCCGATAACGCTCGAAGCGGCGCGCCCATAGTACGATATTGGCAATGGCGTCCTCATCCTCCAGCGTCACGAAGATGGCATTGCCCTTGCCCGGCCGCTGGCGCACCAGCACCACGCCGCCCACCCGCACCCGCGCGCCGGCCTTCACGTCGCGCAGCGCGGCGCAGGGCAGCACGTCTTCCGCCGCAAACCAAGGCCGCAGCAACGCCATGGGATGCGCCTTCAGCGAAAGGCGCGCGGTCTGGTAATCGGCCGCGACCTGCTCGCCCAGCGCCATCGACTTCAGGGCCACCGGCGGCTCTTCTCCCAACTCGTGCGCCCGCGCGGCGGCGAAGAGCGGCAACTCGTCCGTGGGCGTGCGCCGCACATCCCAGAGCGCCGCCCGCCGGTCCTGCCCCAGCGACCGGCAGGCATCGGCATCGGCGAGCAGATGCAGCGCCCGCGCCGGCAGACCCGCGCCGGAGGACTCCAGCCGCACCCGCCGCGCCAGCGCCTCAATGTTCGTAAACGGGCCGCCCCGCGCCCGTTCCTGCGCAATAGCGCGTCCCCATTCCTCCTTGAATCCGCCAATCTGCCGAAAGCCCAGCCGCAGCGCGAGATGGGAGGCGTCCGGCAAATCCCGCCCTCGGGATGCAGGTGCGCGCCCCTCGCGACTCCGCTTATGCGCCGCATCCCGCTCCGCCGTGGCAAAGCCGGGCCGGGCATGCGTCCCATCATTCGTCCACACCGGGACGACTCGCTTTCCTCCAGCAGTTTTTGAATCGGAACGAAGAGGTACGTTTTCTGAGGCTTTGCCGTGCTGAAAGTCCATTGCGGCGCCGCGCGCGTTGGGATGCGGTGCAGCCACCTCGTCTACCTCCGCCGCAGCTGCCATATCCTCCAGCGCATTATCCCAATCGCTCGCATTCACGTCGATGGCACGCACCGTGACGCCATGTTCCACCGCGTCGCGCACGAGTTGAGCGGGCGCATAGAAGCCCATCGGCTGGGCATTGAGCAGCGCGCAGGTGAACACCGCAGGATAATGGCATTTGAGCCAGGCCGAGACATAGACCAGCCGCGCGAAGCTCTGCGCGTGGCTCTCCGGAAAACCGTAGGAACCGAAGCCCTCGATCTGCTTGAAGCAGCGCTCGGCGAACGCCTGCTCGTAGCCGCGCCGCACCATGCCGCCGATCATCTTGTCGCGGAACCGGTCGATGGTGCCGACATTGCGGAACGTCGCCATGGCGCGGCGCAGCCCGTTCGCTTCCTCGTCGGTAAACTCCGCGGCAGTGATGGCGAGTTGCATCGCCTGCTCCTGGAACAGCGGCACGCCACAGGTCTTGCCGAGCACATCGCGCAGCTCATCCTGGGGATAGGCAGGCGCCGGTTTGGGGAAGGTTACGGCCTCGTCCCCGCAGCGGCGACGCAGATAGGGATGCACCATATCGCCTTCGATGGGGCCGGGGCGCACGATGGCCACCTGCACGACGAGATCGTAGAAGACACGCGGCTTGAGGCGCGGCAACATGTTCATCTGCGCGCGGCTCTCCACCTGGAAGACGCCGACGCTGTCACCGGTGCACAGCATGTCGTAGACGGCGGCATCGTCCGCCTTGAGATCGATATCGAGCTGGTGATCGCCCAGTCCATGCTGCCGCATGAGGTCGAACCCCTTGGCGATGCAGGTGAGCATGCCGAGCGCCAGGACGTCCACCTTCATGATCCTGAGCGCGTCGATATCGTCCTTGTCCCATTCGATGAACGTCCGCTCGTCCATCGCGGCATTGTGGATCGGCACCAGTTCATCGAGCCGGCCGTGCGTCAGCACGAAGCCGCCGACATGCTGGGAAAGGTGGCGTGGCAGGTTGAGAATGGCGCGGGTGAAATGGGCGAGCCGCGCGATCTGCGGATTATCGGGATCGAAGCCCACTTCCGCCGCGCGTTCATGGGAATGATCAGATGCGTAGCTGCCCCAGACGGTGCTCGCCAGTCGCGCGGTCACATCTTCGCTAAGACCCAGCGCTTTGCCCACTTCGCGCACGGCGCTGCGCGGGCGATAGTGGATCACGGTGGCGGCGATGCCAGCGCGCTCACGCCCATAGCGCCGGTACATATATTGGATGACTTCCTCGCGCCGCTCATGCTCGAAATCCACGTCGATGTCGGGCGGCTCCTTGCGCTTGGCCGAGAGGAAGCGGGAGAAGAGCAGGTCGTGCTCCATCGGATCGATGGAAGTGATGCCGAGCAGGAAGCAGACGACGCTGTTCGCCGCGCTACCGCGCCCCTGGCAGAGAATGGGCGGCTCGCGAGTGCGGGCGTAGCGCACGATATCGTGCACGGTCAGGAAATAATGGGCAAACCCCTCTTTCGCGATGAGCGCCAGTTCCTTGGCGATGAGCGCCTGCACCTTGCCGGGAATCATATTGCCGTAGCGCTCGTGCGCGCCTTGGACGACCAGCTCCTCCAGCCACTCCTGCGCCTCCCAACCATGCGGCACCGGTTCGTGGGGATAATCATAGCGCAGATGTTCGAGGCGGAACGCGATGCGTGCGAGGAAGACGCCGATCTGCGCGATAGCGTCCGGCGCGGCGGCGAACAGGCGGCGCATTTCCTCGGGCGCCTTCAGGTGCCGCTCGGCATTGGCCATGAGCGTGCGGCCCGCTTCCTGCACCGTCTTGTGCAGCCGGATCGCGGTCATGACGTCATGGAGCGGCCGGTCCTGCGGCGCGGCATATAGCGCGTCGTTGAGCGCGATGAGCGGCACGCGCGCCTGTCGGGCCAGTGCTTGCGCCTGAGCGAGACCGCGCGCGTCCCGCCCCGCGCGCGTCATCGCGGTGCCGAGCCACACGCGGCCGGGCGCCGCCTCGGCAAGGCGATGCAGCAGCACCGCCGTTTCTGCGGAATCCGCACGCGAACCGAACGGACTCTCCTTTTTTGCATGATCTGCGCCCTGCGCGGCCACACCGCCGGTCGAACCGGGCAAGACGATCAGCAGCAGGTCCTCGCTATGATCGAGCAGGTCCGCGAGCCGCAACACGCAGCCCCCCTTTGCCGTCCGCCGGTTGCCGGTGGTGAGCAGCCGCGTTAGCCGTCCCCAGCCATAGCGAGTGGCAGGAT
>DASRXY010000276.1:0-2757 GCA_035654035.1 Sphingobium sp.
AGGCCGATGATCGAGCGCATCAGCACCGATTTTCCCGTGCCAGAGCCACCGACCACGCCCAATATCTCGCCGGGCCACACATCGAGGTCGAGATCCTGGTGCACCGTCTGCTTGCCGAAACGGTTGACGAGGCCCCGGATCGAGATGACCGGCTCTGCGGAGGCGGCGTCCTGCGTCATTTCCAGCCGATCCAGGTGAAGAAGACGGCGAAGATCGCGTCCAGCACGATGACGATGAAAATGGCCTGCACCACCGCCGCTGTGGTCCGCAGACCCACTTCCTCGGCATTGCCGCGCACCTGCAGGCCCTGGAAGCAGCCGGCGATGGCAATGATGAAGCCGAACACCGGCGCCTTGATGAGGCCGATGTAGATGTCCGTCATCGGCACCACTTCGCGCAAGCGCTGGATGAAGGTGATCGGTGGGATGTCCAGGCTGATCGCGCACAGAAAGCCGCCGCCGGCGATGGCAATGAGCGAGGCATAGAAGCCGAGCAGCGGCATCATGACCACCGCCGCGATGATGCGGGGCATGACGAGGGCTTCCATCGGCTGCACGCCGATGGTGCGCATCGCGTCCACCTCCTCGTTGAGCATCATCGTGCCGATCTGCGCGGCGAAGGCCGAGCCCGAGCGGCCAGCGACCATGATTGCGGTCATCAGCACGCCCAGCTCGCGGAAGGTGAGGCGACCGACCAGATTAACGGTGAGCACTTCCATGCCGAAATTCTCGAGCTGCACGGCGCCCTGCTGAGCAATGACGATGCCGACGAGAAAGCTCATCAGCCCGATGATCCACAGCGCCGAGATGCCCACCACTTCCAGCCGCTGCACCACGGCATTGGGTCGAATGCGGCTGGGGTGACGCAGCAGTTGCAGCGTGGCGATCACCGTCGCGCCCAGGAAGCCAAGCAGGCCGACCATGGTGGTGGCGGTAATCCGGGTAGCCATGCCCACTTCCTCGAGCACGCGCACCACCGGGTTGATGTGCGGCACGGGCGGATCGTGCGGCTGGTCGTGCCGCGCCACGGCCTTGAGCAGGCGGGTGGCGTCCTCATTCGCGCCGGTGATGCGTGCCTCATGATCGACACTGAAGCGGTGGACGATCCAGGCGCCGATGGTGTCGATATGGTCGATGGCCGACAGGTCTACCGCGGCGACGTTGCCTTCCAGCGCATCGAGGCGGCGGGGCAGGTCGCCGAGGTGGGCAAGCGACAGGCTGCCGCTGAGCGCGACCGTCCGGCCTGCGGCCTCTTCGCGTTCGGTCAGATCGGCGGCCTGTGTCATGCGGGGCGCACAGTGACGTGGATTGGATTGCGCGGCAAGCCGATTTGGCCCATGCGCGGGGCACGGCCGGGAACCAGGCCGGCCTGGAGGAATAGCAGCCAGCATGGATCGCATCGCTTTCTATGACATGGACAAGACCGTCACAGTCCGCGCCACCTATGCTGCCTTTCTCGTCCATATGGCGCTCAGTCTGGCGCCCTGGCGGCTGGTGCTGCTGCCTGCTGTGGGCGTGGTGATGCTGGGCTATGTGCTGCGCCTCGTGCCGCGGGGGCGGGCGAAGGAGCTCAACCAGGCGCTGCTTATGGGCCCGCGCGTCAGCCGTGCGCGTATCATGCCGGCGGTGGAGCGCTATGCCGACAAGGTGGTGGCCGGCAATATCCGCGCAGGCGCACGGAAGCGCCTCGCGGCAGACAAAGCAGCGGGTTACACGCTGGTGCTTGCTTCGGCCTCCTACCGCCTCTATGTCGAGCCGATCGCGCGCCGGTTGGGGTTCGACGCGGTGATCGCGACCGATCATTTCACACAGGACATCGATTATATCCGCGCCCGCATCGCCGGCGAGAATTGCTATGATCGTGCCAAGCTCGCCATGGTGGAAAGCTGGATGGCCGCGCAGGGCGTTGACCGCGCCGCCGCGCATGTCCGCGCCTATAGCGACCATGTCTCCGATGCGCCGCTGCTCGCCATGGCCGATGAGGCGTTCGCAGCCAATCCCCACCCGCCGCTGGAGCAACTTGCGCGCGAGCGGGGCTGGCCGGTGCTGCGCTGGCACTGAGTTGCGCCGCGCGACTGGTCGGCGGGAGGAGAAATATCTCTCGTGCTCGGGCGCAGACGGAGCTTCGGGCGGTTAAGCGATTCGGCCTTATTCTGGACTCCGACCCGCGCCGAGCATCGGCTGCGTTCTGAGGTAATCGCCTGGCTGCTTATCCTCGTATCCCGATTAGCGAAATCTGCCGGCCATAGCCCGCTTCGCCGCGATGGCAGGCGCGGCGATAGCTGAAGAAGCGCTCGGGCTGGCTGTAGCTATCCTCATCCATGAGCGAGACCGTGCCGGCGCCGGCGGCCGCCAGACGCGCGGCGACATAGCCGGCGATGTCGAACTGGAGATGGCCGGGCCGTCCGGCCGAGAAGAAGCGGGCATCTTCTTCGTCACGTGTAAGGAAGGGGTCGGCAAAGGCCTCGCTTACCTCATAGCTGGCGCGCCCGATGCAGGGGCCAATGGCGCAGGCGATGGCACCGCGCTCCGCGCCGAGTGCGACCATGGCGTCGAGGGTCGCTTCGCCCACGCCGGCCAACGCGCCTTTCCAGCCTGAATGGGCTGCGCCGACGATCCCGCGCGCGGTATCGGCGAAGAGAATGGGCACGCAATCGGCGGTGAGCACGCCCAACAGCAGGCCCGGCCGGTCCGTTACCAGTGCGTCGGCGGCCGGTCGGGCGTCCTCAGCCAGTGGCGCCGTGACAGTCACGACTTC